>NZ_AHCD03000020.1:300000-574146 GCF_000238295.3 Pseudoalteromonas rubra | reverse complement strand
TTACTGTATCTTAGTTTGAGCAACCCCATGGTGGGGTAGACGTGTAAAGGCAGATTAATGTCACCGGCAATTAAAACAAACTGCTTAGGCGACTGAATATAGATATTTCCCGAGCTATCCTCATAGACACTGGGCGACTGTGCAACACTCGCCTGTGCCAGTGAGGAAAACAGAAATAACAAGCTTATTATTTGTATTATCGTTTTCATATTTTCCAAAATCCCTGACTGATTTTATTTGCCTTAGCACAACAAAAGACAATCTCTCTGAATAAAATTCAATCCGAGATTATACCCAAACCGGGAAAATGAACAAATAATTAATAATAGATTAAACTTCATCTATAGAAGTACACGAGAATTAATGACCAAACAGGCACAAGGCGGTGATGCGTTTATCATAAAGTGCTTCCTGCCTGTAAAAGATTGAACAACAGCTCAGAGCCAAAACAACCAAACAGGAGAGCAATGTACGTATGCGTTTTATCACGTTGTCCCCCTGGTATTATGTTACTCACTTCCATCGGTTGGCGCTTTAAGCTACTTTCCACCAGCTAAATCAATAAAAGTACCTGTTGCATAGCTTGCCTGTTCACTGAGCAACCAGGCGATGGCACTGGCCACCTCTTCGGGTTTGCCACCTCGTTGCAATGGCAAGTATGAAGCCAGCCTGTCGACTCTGTCAGGTTCACCACCATCGGCATGAATATCTGTATAGATACACCCCGGACGGACACAATTCACACGGATCCCGTCTGACGCGAGCTCCAGAGATAAGCCGCGTGTGAAGCTGTCAATGGCACCTTTGGCTGCCGCATAGTCTACATACTCATTTGCGGCTCCAAGATAGGAAGCCGCCGATGACACATTCACGATGGCACACATGTCCGCCTGATGATACGCACGGATCTGCTTAAGCACCTCTCTGGCGCAGATAAAGTAGGGCGTAACATTGGTGCACAACATCTGATTAATGCGTTCAGCTGTCATGTCTTCCACGCGCATTTGAGTAGCCAGCACTCCGGCATTGTTGACCAGATGTGAGATAGGCCCCAATTGTGATTTGATGTCTTCGCACAGCTGAACCACCTGGGCCTCTTCGCAAATATCAGCGGCAAAACTATCCGCAATGCCCCCTTGTGCGCGGATCTGCGCAACCACCTGCTCAGCAGCTGCATGGTTAGATTTATAATTAACGGCTACCTGATAACCCTGCCCAGCAAGCAACTTGGCGCTTGCCGCACCGATCCCCCGGCTACCTCCCGTGATTAAAACGACTTTTTTCATTGTTGTTATTTCCCATATAAAAAGGGGTGCTCTGCACCCCTTTCGATTCATTTTTAACAGTCTGGACAACTGTCCAGACTCAGCTAATGCAGCCGTTATCGGCCAAATTCAGTTGGCGCTGGCGGCACAGTAAGTGGCGTCTTCGGATTTGCTTTCATTTCTTTTAGCAGCTCCTCAACAGCGCGCTCTACTGACGGATCTTTACCTGCATGGATCAGTTCAGGGCGATCAATGACTTCGATATCCGGACTCACGCCCACGTCTTCAATGATCCAGTTACCCTCATTGTCCAGAATACGGAAAGTCGCAGCAATTACCTGACCACCGTCAACCAAACGAGGATTACCCGAAATACCGATCAGACCACCCCAAGTCCGAGTACCAATGAGTTTACCTAATCCCGCCTGGCGGAAGTAGTAAGGTAACGCGTCCCCGCCCGAACTTGAATAGCCATTGATCAACATGGCTTTCGGTCCATCATGGGCAAATTGTGGTGTTTTAGTTGGCTCAACACCACGGCGTTTCCAATAGTTCAATGGTTTGCGAGCCAGCCAGGTGATCATATGCTCAGGTATAAAGCCACCGCCATTGTAACGGTCGTCAATGATCAGGGCATCTTTGGTTGTCTGCGGCATAAAGTGCTTAAACATCGCACGGTTACCTTCAAACAATGTATTTGGCAGATGGACGTAACCGATACGGCCACCTGACAGTTTATCGACATATGCCATGCGAGCATGAACCCACTCAAGGTAACGCAGGCCGCCTTCACTGGCACTTGGCTTCACTGTTACCTGCCAGGCCCCATCCAGGCTTGGTGTGTTATTTAGACGCAGCTCAACCTGAGTCCCCTGAGTATTTTCCAGCAGCTCATAGAAATTACTCACGGAGTTAACCGCGCGACCATTCACCGATACAATGTAATCGCCCACACTGGCGTTCACACCTGGCTCATCCAGCGGCGAGCGGAACTCTTCATGCCAGTTCTCACCCTGATAGATTTTTTCAATGCGTACAAAGCCTGAGTTGTGGGCACTGATCTGAGCCCCTAACAAACCGTGCTTTTTGCGCTTAGCTTTCGGCTCGTCACCAGACTGAACATAGATGTGACCCGCATTGATTTCACCAGCAATTTCGCTCAGAACATAATCCAGGTCATTACGATGTGCGACGGCATCGGCCATTGGCTGATAACGCTTCAAAATGGCATCCCAATCCTGACCATGGTGATTTTCATCATAGAACCAGTCTCTGAGCGTCCGCCAGCCTTCGACATACATTTGTTGCCATTCAACTTTCGGATCGATCTTGAGCATCATGTTGCTCAGGTCAAGTTGTGTCGCTTTCAGATCTTGCTTAGCTTTGGGCTTTATCACACTGTATTTACCGCCAGCACGGACAATCAGATGCTCACCACCAGCAGCGAGCTTGTAGGCCTGTACGCCCTTAGCAACCGTTTGCACTTTGCCATCTTGTTTGTTGGGGATCAGCTTTAGTGTGCCTTCAGACAGTGTCAATACGCCGTCCTTCACACCATTCAGGTCGCCATAACTACCCGCTTTCGCCGGTAGTGCGACCACCCGTGACATAAAGCCCTCAACCTGCAGCTGGTTATCTGCTTTGCTGTCGTCGCCCTTCTCGTCTTTTTCTTCACTGACGATTGCCGCTTCATCACTGTTAAACGCACTCAGTGAAGCAACCTGGCCGTTCACCGCAACAGCATACAAACGGGTTGCATTGTTATACAAATAAGCAAATTCATACGAGCTGAAGGTCAGGTTGAAATCGCGCTCTGACGTAAAATACAGGTATTGACCATCCGGTGAGAATGCCGGGTTCTGCTCGTTGGTCATGTCATCTGTAAGACGACTGAGCGTTTTGCTCTGTGTGTTGTAATGCCACAGCGATGCATATCGGTTGGCATTATTCTTCACAAAGACCAGATCGTCATTGTTAGGAGACCAGGTATACTGAGTGATGCCATCGTCATCATATTTACCGGTATCGATTTTATGCAGCTCACCCGATTTGGCATCCAGCCACCACATAGTGTGGTTTTTATCCGCAAATAACAGCTTTGAACTGTCAGCAGACCAGATTGGGTCAAAGCGCCAGATAGTGCCGTTGCTGGTAAGTTGTGTGACTTCATTATTGTTGGCGCGATCTTTAAGATAAATCTCATATTCGCCCGATGCATCACTCATATAAGCAATATAACGACCGTTCGGCGACCAGCTGGCTGCAATTTCACGACCCTTGTCCGTCATACTCAGGTTACGGGTTGTGCCTTGCTCTACTGGCACTGAAAAGATTTCACCACGTGCAGTAAATAAGGCACGCTTACCGTCATGAGACACATCCATTGAATCAATGAATTTGCTGACATTTTTGGTATAAGGCATAGCGTACTTACGCACCCCTGGCACATTAATGGTCAGCTTTTCAGTGGCTTTGGTTGCCTCATCAAAACGATACAGGTAACCGCCATTTTCATACACGATGGCATCAGGTCCAGCCGAAGGCCACAGCACATCATAGTCACTGTGATTGGTCATTTTAACTGGCGCTTTCCCTTCACGATACTTGTACAAGTTCAGCGTGTAATCACGGTCAGACACAAAGTAAATGCTGTCATTTACCCAGGTTGGCTGCTGATCTGTTGCCCTGTGCTCGGTGAGTTGTTTAGAGGTATTATTCTCTAAATCATACACCCAGACATCCTGCGCACGACCGCCTCGGCTGCGTTTCCAGGTTCTGAACTCACGATCTATCGGGGTATAAACAAACTGTTTACCATCGGGTGACAGCATACCACCACCACTTTCAGGGATTGCCAGTGGCTGCTCCAGGCCACCATCCGCCGGGATCATGAAAGGGCGACCCATACGTTTACCCCAGGGAGTACGATTGGCACGGAATACGATATGTTTGCCGTCCGGCGTCCAGTCAAAAACCCGGTAGTCAAAACCGCCGCGCGGTGGCATTGGGCCTACATCATTGTAATACGTCAGCTGCTTCAGGTTAGAACCATCCGCGTCAATCACATAAATTTGTCGGCTACCATTGTATTCGGCAGCAAAGGCGATGCGTTTGCCATCGGGAGAGAATTTGGGAAACGTCTCAAAGCCAACATGGTCTGTCAGGCGAGTGCTGTTACCCGATTTCGTATCGGCAATGTAGATATCGCCACCATATACGAAGGTAACCTTGTTCTGATGAATATCAGGAAAGCGCAGTAAACGCGTGTCCTCTGTTTGGTAAGCAGCGGCCAGCGGTGCTGCCACAGCCGCAATGGCGGCAACTAGGTGCTTGAGTTTCATAAGCCTCACAAGTTAGTTTTGTTATTTTATCTCATTTATAATAACAACTCTGTTCCTAATTACAGCTAACTTGCGGTCAAAAGCTTGTTACAAAATATGAAACCCCAATGATATGGCCCAACTCAGCGCCTATCACTGAAAGTTCAGTACCTCAACGCCCATGTCTTCTTTAACATGTTCAATCACCATATAGGTATGATTGGTGCCAACACCGGGGATCTCAACGATCTGCCCCAATACCTCTCGGTACTGACGCATATCTTGTACCCGTATCTTTAAAAGGTAGTCGAACCCACCCGCCACCATGTCACAGGCGACCACGTTGGGAAGCTCCAGTACATGTTCCTTAAACGTTTCAAACACTGATTCGGTCGAGCTTTTCAGGGTGATCTCGACATGGGCCACCAGGTGCTGACCCAACTTGGCGGCATTTAACCTGGCAACATAGCCTTCAATATAGCCCTCGGCTTCGAGTTTCTTTACCCTATCCAGGCATGGACTGGGACTCAGATTAACCGCTTTGGCCAGGTTTACATTGGAAATACGGGCATTCTTTTGCAGGATATCCAGGATAGCTAAATCAATCCTGTCGAGCACCCGGGTTTTAATTGAAGTGGTCATTCAGCATAAAATTCTGCACAGCTTGGCAATTACCCGCAAATTTACCGTAATCCAAAAAAATAAGACAGCATATTCTGCTGTCTTTTCGATAGAATGTCCCCGAAATTTGACGTAATCGCCACATCAGAGACTTATCCGTGGCAAACCATTTATTAGAACGCGAGACTGGCTAAAAGTTGAACACCTCTAAAGGTGTGTTAAGGTTAGCACTATGACCGCATCATATTGTCGTAATTGACGCTTTTTGAGAAGACTTACCTTCATTAAAAGGCAAGCTTTGTAGCGAGCACTTACAAACAGTGCCGCTATCACTGCATTAAGTAGTTCAATTTACAATCATTTTTGACTCTTTATTTTATGAGGCTGAGTTATGCTTTATAACGGCGATTTGACAACTACCTGTCCTATCAGACAGAAAATCCGCGATTTTTACCGCATCGATGAAAATGAAGTTATCGACCACATTCTGCCGCTGGCCGAAGTGGGTGTAACAGCGCGTAGCCGTGCCTGGGAAAGAGCCCGTCAGATGGTACTAAATATCCGTCGCGATCAGGATGGTCAGAATGGGATAGACGCGCTACTTAACGAATTCTCTCTGTCATCAGAAGAAGGCGTGGTATTGATGTGTTTGGCCGAAGCTTTGCTGCGAGTACCAGATAAAGAAACTCAAGACCAGCTGATCCGCGACAAGCTAGCTAAGGGCGACTGGAGTTCTCACCTTGGTAGCAGTGACTCTCTGTTTGTAAACGCGTCGAGCTGGGGTTTGCTGGTCACCGGTAAAATGGTGAACTACAGTGACAAACAACAGGAAGAACAGTTTGGTATTCTAAAACGCACGGTTGGCCGCTTGGGTGAACCAGTGATCCGTAAGTCTGTCAACTTTGCCATGAAGATCATGGGTAAACAGTTTGTCATGGGTGAAACCATCCAGGATGCGATTACACGCGCCGCAGAAAAAGAACAAAAAGGCTACGTATACTCATACGATATGCTGGGCGAAGGTGCGCGTACCATGGCGGATGCCGAGCGCTACTACCATAGCTACATGAATGCAATCCACGCCATCGGTAAAGCAGCTGCCGGTCGTGGCCCAGTTAAGAGCCCGGGTATTTCAGTTAAGCTTTCTGCTATCCACCCGCGTTATGAGTTTTCTCACAGCGACCGTGTGATGGAAGAGTTGGTGCCTAAGCTGAAAGAGCTGGCGGTAGCAGCAAAGCAGTATGATATCGGCTTTACGGTGGATGCTGAAGAAGCGGATCGCCTGGATATCTCTTTAGACGTGATTGAAGCGGTCTTCTCAGCACCGGAGCTGGATGGCTGGAATGGTTTTGGCCTGGCAGTACAAGCGTATCAGAAGCGTGCTATTTTTGTAGTGGAATGGGTTGCTGATCTGGCTCGTCGCGTAGGTCGTAAACTGATGGTCCGTCTGGTAAAAGGTGCTTACTGGGATACCGAAATCAAAACCACACAGCAAGACGGTTTAGACCACTTCCCGGTATTTACTCGTAAAGCGACTACTGACGTCTCTTATAAAGCATGTGCAATCAAACTACTGGAAGCACGTGATGTGCTGTTTCCGCAGTTCGCTACGCACAACGCTTACACCGCAGCGACTATTCTTGAAGTGGCTAAAGGCGACAACACTGGGTTCGAATTCCAGCGTCTGCACGGTATGGGTGAATCCCTGTTTGACCAAATCGTAGAAAGCGAAGGGATCCAGTGTCGTGTTTACGCACCGGTTGGCCATCATGAAGACTTGCTCGCCTACCTGGTGCGTCGTCTGCTTGAAAACGGTGCCAATTCATCGTTCGTTAATGCCATTGTCGATACCACTAAACCAGTAGAATCTCTGCTGCCTGATCCGGTTGAAACCTTGCAAGGCCTGCGTAACAAATATAACAAGCAGATCAATCTGCCTATTGAGTTGTACGGCGATGAGCGTCCAAACTCAAAAGGAATGGACCTGACTGACATTAATGTGCTCACCCCGTTCAAAGAAAACCTGGATAACTGGTTCAACGAACATCGCATTGAAGAAAGCGATGTGCCAGAGGGTCGCATGGCAGTACGCAACCCGGCTAATCACACAGAAATTGTCGGCCATGTACCTGTGCATGATGAAACATACATGCAAGGTATCCTGAGCAATGCAGAAAACGCTTTTGCAGAGTGGTCGCAAACGCCTGTGAAAGAGCGAGCGGACCTGCTGCGCCGTGTGGGTGATATTCTTGAGCGTCACCATGACGAGTTGGTAGCAATCTGTATTAAAGAAGCCGGTAAGATCACACAAGATGGTATTGATGAAGTACGCGAAGCTGTAGACTTCTGTCGTTACTATGCAGCACGTGCCGAAGAGCTATCTAAAGACGAGCGTTTTGAAGCCCGTGGTGTGATTTTGTGTATCAGCCCTTGGAACTTCCCATTGGCGATCTTCCTGGGTCAGGTTGCCGCAGCCATAGTGACGGGTAATACTGTTATTGCTAAGCCTGCCGAGCAAACAAGCATGATTGCTGTTCGTTGTATCGAGCTGATGCGTACCGTTGGTCTGCCTGAGCATGTTGTTCAACCAGTTATTGCGCGCGGTAGCGAAGTAGGTAAGCACATTGTTCCAGATGAGCGTATTCAGGCTGTGATGTTCACCGGTTCAACTGAAACCGGCACATTGATTTCACAAATTCTGGCTGAGCGTAACGACATCCAGGTCCCGCTGATCGCAGAGACAGGTGGCCAAAACTGTATGATCGTGGACTCAACAGCCCTGCCTGAGCAAGTTGTTGACGACGTCATTTCTTCTGGTTTCCAAAGTGCCGGTCAGCGCTGTTCAGCCCTGCGGGTACTGTTCCTGCAAGAAGACGTCGCGGATGGCATTATCAAAATGCTGCAAGGTGCACTACAAGAGCTGCATGTTGGCGACCCGGCGCTGTTGTCTACCGATGTAGGCCCGGTGATCGACGAAAAAGCACTGAATGTTCTGACTAAACACGTTGAGTTTATGAAAGGCAACGGCAAGTTGTTGTTTGAAGCTAAGATCCCGGACAACAGTGAAAATGGTGCTTACTTCTTTGCGCCGCGCTTGTATGAAATCTCTGACTTGTCAGTGTTGAAGCGCGAAGTATTTGGCCCGGTTGTTCATGTCATTCGCTTCAAAGGCGAAGACCTCGATAATGTGATTGATCAGATCAATGGGACAGGATACGGCCTGACTATGGGTGTTCACTCTCGTATTGAATCTCGTTGTGAATATCTGGCGAAA
Source organism: Pseudoalteromonas rubra (assembly GCF_000238295.3). Classification (NCBI taxonomy): domain Bacteria; kingdom Pseudomonadati; phylum Pseudomonadota; class Gammaproteobacteria; order Alteromonadales; family Pseudoalteromonadaceae; genus Pseudoalteromonas; species Pseudoalteromonas rubra. The sequence goes on along the minus strand of NZ_AHCD03000020.1, from coordinate 565,666 downwards.
ATGTCTCGTGCGGGTAATGTCTACGTCAACCGGAACATGATCGGTGCTATCGTGGGTGTACAACCATTCGGTGGTCGCGGATTATCAGGCACAGGCCCTAAAGCCGGTGGTCCAAACTATCTATGGCGCTTGGTAAAAGAGAAAGCGTCTCCGGACAACGTTCAGATGACAAACCTGACACCAGATGAGTTAGAAACGCACCACTTCCCGGGTGCAGTTGAGCAGGTCAAGGCCCTAATGCAAAACTCGCTTCGCGATGAAAAGATCTGGCGTGCGACACCACTCAATGACCGAGTGTCTGCGGTACGACAGCTACTCGCCAAAATTGCAACGGTTGAGATCATTGACGACCTGGCGGACGATTTGGCTCTGACACTGGCGGATGCCCGTGCCCAGCTTAACCGCCTGGAAAAACGTATGCGTTCTCACATCACCTTACCAGGGCCAACGGGTGAGTCTAACACCTTGCACCTCGAACCACGTGGCTGTGTTGTGTGTTATGCCGATAAGAGTACCTCGTTTAATTTCTGGGCACTCTCTATTATTACTGCACTGGCAGCAGGTAATACCGTGATCACGGTGGCATCGGACCTGTTCTACGACGAAGCACAAGCATTCCGCAATAAGTTTATCTCCACCGGGGTTGCCGAAGGTGTACTGCAGGTCGCCAGACCTAACCAGTTACAAGCAATTCTGGCGCATTCGCACCTGTCAGGCGCAGTGGTTGCTGCACGTTCGTCACGCCTGGGTTACTTCAGTCAGCAGCTGGCGGCACGTACAGGCGCTATCCTGCCAGTGATCAGTGCTGAGTACTACGACACCCTGATCAGCCGGCTGTTAACAGAAAAGACAGTCAGTGTTGATACCACCGCATCGGGTGGTAATACATCGCTGATGACTTTGGTAGAAGACGACGAATAACTGAATGCGTTAACTCTTATTCAATCTAAGCCGGCATTCGCCGGCTTTTTTTATGCAATTTCAATCACCTTAAACGGCGCTGTAATGCACAAATTACAAGCCTGTACCTTGATTTGTAGCAAAACTATTTCATTTTTTATTGAACCGTTATATTGTGCCTGCTTCTCTCACAAAGTTAGGGGCTATGTGTGCAAAAGAACAAAACTATCGGCAGCATGTTAATCGTTGCCGGCACCACCATCGGAGCAGGCATGCTGGCGCTGCCGATCGCTTCTGCGGGACTAGGATTCACCACCGCGTTACTCTTAATACTGGCAACCTGGGCCTTGATGACCTACACCGCCTTACTGATGCTCGAACTACATCAATACGCCAACAAAGAAGCCACACTCAACACACTCGCTAAACGCATTTTGGGTAAAAAAGGCCAGTATGTGGCAAACTTCTCCATGGTATTTTTGTTTTATGCACTGTGTGCTGCCTACATTGCAGGCGGCGGTGCTCAGCTTCAGGAGAAGCTGACTGCATTAACCAGTATGGAGATTGCACCTCAGGCAGGCTCAGTACTGCTGGCCATCATGGTCGCTACCATTGTGACTTTGGGTACCAGCACAGTCGATAAGCTCAATCGCGTTCTATTCACGATCAAGATCCTGGTATTGGCCAGTTTGTTCTTTGTTCTTACACCCTATGTACGCGGTCAACACTTGCTAGATATGCCCGTCGAGCAAGGACTTATCATCTCTGCTCTGCCGGTCATCTTCACGTCATTTGGCTTTCATGGCTCCATTCCCTCTATCGTTAAGTATGTGGGCCTTGATATCCGCACACTGAGAAAAGTGATGATAGTGGGCGCGTCACTGCCTTTAGTGATCTATATAGGCTGGCAATTGCTCAGTCAGGGTGTGATGGCACAAAGTGCGTTACTAAATAGCGAAGGGCTGCCTGGGTTTGTAGCTAGTATCTCCAGTATCGCGCATAGCCCACAGGTGAGCACCTTTGTAACACTGTTTGCCGACCTGGCACTGGCGACCTCATTTTTAGGAGTCAGCCTGGGTCTGTTTGACTTTTTTGCTGATGCCTTTAAAAAGCGTAATACCGTGTCCGAGCGGGTGATCACGGCACTCATCACCTTCTTACCGCCACTTGGTTTTGCACTGTTTTATCCGCAAGGGTTTATTACGGCGCTGGGTTATGCGGCGATTGCACTCGTCGTGCTGGCCATTTTCCTGCCAGTCACTATGGTTTGGCAGCAACGTAAAACACAACAGGCGGACGGCTACCAGGTGGTCGGTGGAAATCTGGGCCTGGTGTGCGCAGGACTTTGCGGCGTACTGATCATTTCAGCACAATGTTTGCAAATGCTCGGGGTGATCCCGCCACTTTAACAAATCACCACATTTTTTGCCTCGATTTACCTGCGGTTGGCGATATAATGCCCGTATAAAGACATTACCAGCCGTAGTTAAGAAGGACCGTATGAAGCATCTGATCCCCCTCATTCTTCCAGCCACTTTACTTATCGCCTGTGGCGGAGAGAATAGCGAGCCATTAAAAGCAAACCCAGACTCGTCCACAGATAACAATACCCAGGATACGGGCAACCTCACACAAAGCTGCGGCAACGATTTCAACGCGCAACGGTTGCTCAACAAGTTTGAAAGCACCGCGGTCTTTTGGCAAATTGAGGGGGCTCGGTTACAGTCCAAGCCCCAGCTCACCATATTAGCCGACAAGTTTTCTCTCTCTGCGTCCCATGAACTCAGCTCGGATGACACTTTATGCCTGCTGGCCGCGAATATTTTTGGCTCCAGTGGCGCACAAACCTGGCAAGGGGATGATAATGGCTCGGTAAAACCGGGTGAGTTGTACTATTACAGCCCCGCGATGGCCTTTACAGGGGCTTTACCGTCGCTCACCTCACTGGATGACTGGCGCAGCCAGGGGGCCCCGGCACAGACAGCTATCACGACCCCAAGCAGCGAGATCACCATTTGGTATCGCAACCGGGATGAAAACCGCTTTACTTTGGGAACGGCACAAAGCAATCAAAATCCGGTCATCCTGAGTTGTGATCAAGACGGATTTGCATTGTCTTACTCTCTGTCGCAGGTCGTGCAAAGCCAAGTAGATACACTCAACCCCAGCTTCTGTGAAACGCAAGGCACCGGAGAGAACGCCGTTACCCAGTGCCTGAGTGTGGCACTCACCACCACAGATAAACTGGAATCATGTACATTTGGCGCAACCAGTGTGGCCTTGCCTGACAACACTGGCAACAAAACATCAGTCAAAGTGGCAGGTGAGCTCAATATAGTAACAGGAGATGCTGAGCTGAAGATCACCCAGATTGATGTTCGCTAATGAACAGGTCCTGCCAGCGGTGGGACCAGAAGAAAGAAACCTCTTTATACCAATTTGCTTAATTAAGTGAGCTATTTTGAGGCGAGAAAATAGAACAGGTATTAAGTGAAATTGGTATTACCCTAAATCTTGATTGGTTTGCGGAGGCGGGCTGTCTTTCGCTTTGCGGCCAAATACGTAAATCAAGGGAGCAAAGCACAAAAATACGGTGGCGTAATTGACTAAAGGCAATATGGTTCTGTATAGGTAACCTGAATAACTCAAGTCCATCAGATGCCAGTCAACCAAGCGGAATAACTGTAATAAAGGGGCAGGGATCACCACAAGCTGGCAGATAATGCTCTGCCACATATACATTTTATCTTTGAGTGCCCAGTAAGCAACTATGGCTATGAAAAGGATATCCGTGGCAGCCCAATAAATATATCGATACACTTTGTTTGTATCGTACTCCATGATCAGATCGTATGTCAGATAGCCGTTAATGAAAAATGCAAGGCACAGTAAAGCATATCTGAGTGCCTGCTTATCCTTCAGAAAAAAGAACAGCACCACGGCAATAGAAACTAGTACCATTTGGCTATCAAATATGGCATGAAGGATCGGCGTTATGTTCGCGCCGTTAATATCGATCTGAGTCATGGAAACGAATTAAGTGGTTACTCTGGCTTTTCATCGCCATCAGCACCACCACCATTTGAACCGGGCATATAAGCGTATTTATTAAGCATTGTTTTCTCCATTAACATTGTAAGATAAAGTCCGTGGCCTAGCGTAGCCCAAGAATCGGTACCACGCAATACCTCTAATTGCTTTCGCGTACATTAATTGGCTCAGATTCTTTAGCCTTACCTTGCATAATAGATATTTCGACACGCCGGTTGCGACGACGGTCTTCATCAGTCTCATTTGGCACCAGAGGCCGTGTATCCGCATGCCCAACTACCACCATACGATTTTTGTCAAATCCAGTGACCGTCTGCATTTCTGACGCGACTGCAACCGCCCGAGTCGCTGACAAATCCCAGTTATTACTATATAGCTCATTCGAAAACTGGAAGTCATCCGTATGCCCGGACACCGTTATTTCGCCAGGCACATCTTTGAGTAACTCGGCAATATCCTGGATCACCGGTTTAAACTTAGGTTGCAAGAATGCGCTACCAGAAGGAAAAGAGCCATTCTCCTGGATCCGAATAATAATTTGCTGCCCCAATGACTCCAGTTCAATCGCACCATCCATGATTTGTTTTTCAAGCTGCTGGGCGATTTTCTTCACCAGCTCATTAACCTGTTCCTGCTCCGCTGCTGCAATGGCCTGCGTCATCGACTGCTCTTGTGCTGTGCTGGAAGATTCGCCACCGCGTTTGTTACCGCGCTGCTCTTGTCGTCCACCTGCGGAGCTTTCGTCACCCGCCTGAAACTCCAGCATTTGCTGGGTCATTTCAACGGTCTGTTGCTGAATGGTTTCTATGGGAGTGGGCTCAGGCTTACCGGGTGTGAATTCCATGGCAATCACACTGGTGCCTTTGGGAATATCTTTTACCTCAATCTTGTTTTGCACACCGAATGCAAACTTCATCGAGCCCGCAATCTGCTTAAATTTGAGTACATCCATTTCCGAAAACGCCAGCAGCAGAACGAAGAAACACATCAGCAGTGACATCAGATCAGCAAAAGTCCCCATCCAGGCAGGCAGGCCCGGGGGAGGACATTTGCATTCGTTCTCGTCTGACATAACTACTCCTCAGCCTCACCACCGCGCTTGGACTCAGGCAGGTAGTTTTTCAGGATACCTTCTATCACTTTCGGGTTCTGACCGTCCTGAATCCCCAAAATGGCATCCAGGATTAAACGTTGATTACGTTCTTCCTCATCTTTACGCAGTTCCAATTTTACCTGAATTGGAATAGCCACAACGTTAGCCAGGAACGCACCATACAGTGTCGTCAATAGTGCAACGGCCATCGCAGGCCCAATCGCTTTTGGATCATCCATATTTGATAGCATAGCTACCAGACCAATCAGGGTACCAATCATCCCCATTGCGGGGGCAATGTCCGCCAGAGACTTAAACAATCCAGCGCCCATTTCGTGACGCGTCGAGGTCAGCGCAATGTCTTTTTGCAGGGTTGCCCTGACCACATCCGCATCGTGACCATCCACCAGCATGTCAACGCCTTTACGCATAAAGGAATTGGGAATTTCGGCCTCTTCTAATGCCAGAAAGCCACCTTTACGCGCAGAATCTGCCAGCTCAACCGCTTTCTCAATCAGCTCTTCTGGGGTCTCCAGCTTAAACATAAAGGCCTTACCAGCCACTTTACCAATGCCAAAAAACTGGCTCATGGTGAAGTTAGACAGCACGATAAAAATCGAGCCACCAAATACAATAACCACTGATGGAGTGTTGTAAAACATGGCGACCTGGCCATCACTACTAAGTACCATGGACATCACAATCAAGCCAATGGCCCCTAAGATACCAATCACGGTTGCTAAATCCACACACCCTCCAAAGGAAATTACCCGTTATCTATCACGCAGTTATTATTATCGACAGAGTTATCGGCCAGTTTTGCAATAACTTAACTCAATTATATTAAATTGCCTTGAAATTGCGAATCCATAAACCCATGGCGAGCCATTCTGACTATATAACGCAAAAATTCTGAGAGATCTTTGACCTCAATCTGTAATACTCATAAAATTAGGCGTTTTTTAATTTAGCTCAAAGTGAATACTGCACATGGCGACAAAAAAACCGGAAAACATGAGCTTTGAAGAAGCTGTTGACGAGCTTGAAAGCATTGTACAGGGCATGGAACGGGGCGAACTCAGCCTCGAACAGTCGCTCAAGCAATTTGAACGCGGGATAAAGCTGGCCAATGCTTCCTCGCAAAAGCTGCAACAGGCAGAACAGAAAGTGGCGATTTTACTCGGTAATGACGAGCAAAGCCCGCTAAATGAATTTACGGACGAGCTGGAATAAACATTGGATTTACAAGCACAACTTGCTCATGCCAGAGCGCAGGTCGAAAAAACTGTAGCAGCGTATTTTGCTCAGCAATTGGACAGTGACGACACAGCCATTGCCGCAGCGCGTTACAGCATTAGTAATGGTGGTAAGCGATTGCGCCCATTTTTGGTCTATGCAACCGGGCAAATCTTTGGTGCCGCGCCTCGCGATCTCGATATCGCCGCAGCCGCCGTCGAATGCATCCACAGTTATTCATTGGTTCATGATGACCTCCCGGCTATGGACGATGATGACCTGCGCCGCGGTAAACCAACTTGCCACATTGCCTTTGATGAAGCACAAGCAATTCTGGCTGGCGATGCGCTGCAAACTCTGGCTTTTGAGCTGTTATCTGCACATACGTTCTCTGTTCCGGCAGCAAATCAGATTGCGATGATCAAAACGCTTGCAAAGGCATCCGGCCTGCAAGGTATGGTCGGTGGTCAGGCACTGGATTTGGCAGCAACCGATAAGTCAGTGAGCTTGGCGGAGCTGGAGCGGATCCACCGCTTAAAAACAGGCGCGCTGCTGACTTGTGCCATTGAGCTCGGCGCGCTGTGTGCCCCTGATGTGTCGCCACACACCCTTGCCCGACTGCATGACTATGGTCAGAATATTGGCCTGGCATTTCAGGTTCAGGATGACATTCTCGACATAGAAGGTAACACTGAGGTGCTGGGCAAACCTCAGGGGTCTGATCTGGAACACAATAAATCTACGTATCCTGCACTATTGGGATTATCAGGAGCCAAGCAAAAAGCACAGGCACTCGTAGAAGAGGCAAAACAGGCACTGCACCAAATTGATGCAGACACGCAAACCCTGGCTTTGCTGGCAGATTATATTATTGCCAGAGACCACTAATGGCTGAAAACCGACTAGCAATCAACTGATAAGTCGCTAAATTAATAACTAGTTAAGTTATACTGTGGTGCATTGCACACTGCACGCCGAACAAAGCGCCGAGCACCCAGCACAGAATTTATAAATTTAATGGCGGATAACAATGACAACCAAGTCAGCGAACTCTGCCCAGGATAACGTAATCAATATGAGTCTTGATAACAGCAAGTATCCCCTTTTGGCATTGATAGAGCAGCCTGAGCAGCTGCGCACTTTGCCACAACATAAACTGACCGAGTTCAGCGATGAGCTACGTGACTATCTGCTCAATTCGGTCTCGCAAAGTAGCGGTCACCTTGCCTCCGGCCTAGGCACGGTTGAGCTGACGGTGGCGCTGCATTATGTGTACAATACGCCAGCCGACCGTCTGGTATGGGATGTAGGCCATCAGGCCTATCCGCATAAAATACTTACGGGTCGCCGCGATCAAATGCATACCATACGACAAAAAGACGGCCTGCACCCCTTCCCATTCCGTGAAGAGAGCGAGTACGATACATTCAGTGTTGGCCACTCCAGTACCTCTATCTCAGCTGCACTGGCCATGGCAATTGCCGCTGAAAAGGAACAGCAAGGGCGTAAAGTCGTCGCTGTTATAGGTGATGGTGCAATGACCGCAGGTATGGCTTTTGAAGCCATGAACCATGCCGGTGATGTAAAATCAGATATGCTGGTGATCCTCAACGACAATGAAATGTCAATTTCCGAGAACGTCGGCGCACTGAATAACCACTTTGCACGGATCTTATCAGGGAGCTTTTATACCAATATCCGCGAAGGCGGTAAAAAGCTGCTTTCAGGTGTCCCCCCTGTTAAAGAGCTGGCGAGTAAGGTTGAAGAACACCTTAAGGGTATGGTTATCCCGGGCACCTTCTTTGAAGAACTCGGTTTTAACTACATTGGCCCAATCGACGGCCACGATGTCAATATGCTGGTAGATACGCTCAGAAACATGCGCAACCTCAAAGGACCTCAGTTACTGCACGTTAAGACCCAAAAAGGCAAAGGCTACCAACCCGCTGAAGCCGACCCTATTGGTTACCACGCAGTACCTAAGTTTGACCCAAGCATTCACAGCAAACCTAAGTCAAAACCAGGTGCACCAACATTTTCTAAAGTATTTGGTGACTGGTTATGTGACATGGCAGAACAAGACAATAAGCTGATGGCCATCACGCCAGCCATGCGCGAAGGCTCAGGCATGGTGCGCTTCTCTAAAGAGCACCCAAGTCAGTACTTTGATGTGGCCATTGCAGAGCAACATGCCGTCACCTTAGGCGCCGGATTTGCCTGTGAAGGTCTCAACCCGGTCGTGGCCATCTACTCCAGCTTTTTGCAACGGGGTTACGATCAGCTGATCCACGATGTGGCATTGCAAAATCTGCCAGTGTTGTTTGCCATTGACCGTGCCGGCATTGTTGGCGCAGATGGCGAAACTCACCAGGGGGCTTACGATCTGAGCTTTATGCGTTGTATTCCCAACATGGTGATTATGGCTCCCAGCGACCTGAATGAATGTCGCCAGATGCTCTACACCGGTCATCGTCTACAGCAACCTGCCGCCGTACGCTACCCGCGAGGCTCAGTAGGTGAAGCAGAGATTGAAGCACAGATGACTGAGCTGGAGGTGGGCAAAGCTAACCTGCTGCGCTCCGGCAAAAAAGTCGCCATTCTTAACTTTGGTACCTTACTGCACAATGCAAAGCCGGTCGCAGAAGCGCTGGATGCAACTTTAGTTGATATGCGCTTTGTGAAGCCACTTGATAGCGAAATGGTTACTAAGCTCGCAGCCGAGCATGACCTGCTGGTGACATTGGAAGACAATGCCATCGCAGGCGGTGCAGGCAGTGCGGTCAGCGAGCACCTGGCCGCTGCGCAGATCCTCAAACCCATTTTGCACCTCGGTATTCCGGATGAGTTCATCAAGCATGGTACACAAGACCAGATGCACACCGAAATGGGCCTGGATGCAGACGGGATCCAAAAACGGATACAAGCCGTCCTGTAACCGCTGTACCACCTAATATTGAGCCACTGTCATCACAGTGGCTTTTTTATTTCCTGCCTGCCAAACACAGACTGCTCCGAACATGTCAATCATTGCGCCACGTCATAAAAAGGTGCCTTTAGACTGGTAAATATAAACCAACTCACAGACAATACAGCGGTGATTAAATGGAATTAACGTGTCCCGCCGGGATGCGTCTTCACGGAACCAAGTCCACTCGATTACCCAAAGTGCGAGTGACCAAGGCCCAACGAATGTCCTCCCCTCGCCTTTCGGTTTAGTGGTTCTAAGCTGCCCGAGCACAGAGGCAGCACATCAGGAGTTTCCTATGTCTTCAATAACACGCAAAGAAGCCGCGCAACTGGCACTGGATTGTATGGATTTGACCAGCCTGACTGGCACAGAATGCGACCAAGATATCATCCAGCTTTGCCTGCAGGCCAGCTCAGCAGTGGGCAATGTGGCTGCGATTTGTATTTACCCTCAGCATATCGCGCTGGCCAGACAACATCTGGCTACCGGGATCCGTATTGCTACCGTCACGAATTTTCCGCACGGCGGCGACAACATCGCCAATGCGGTTGAAGAAACCCGCACAGCCGTTGCACTTGGCGCCGATGAAGTGGATGTCGTCTTTCCCTACTCCGCCCTGGTAGCTGGAAACGCCGACATCGGCCATCAGCTTATAGAGCAATGCAAGCAGGCTTGTGGGACACACGTGCAACTCAAAGTCATTATTGAGTCCGGTATGCTGCCAACGTCACACTTGATTGAACAGGCATCGCGCATCGCCATCAATGCCGGGGCTGACTTTATTAAAACCAGTACCGGCAAAGTTGCCGTGAATGCCACCTTAGAGGCCGCGCAGGTGATGCTCAATGTCATCAAGAATAGTGGCAAAGAAGTCGGCTTTAAAGCCGCCGGGGGCGTACGCACAGTTGCCGATGCTCAAGCTTATCTGATTCTAGCCAGGCAAATTATGGGCCCGGACTGGGTGAACAAGCAGCACTTCCGATTTGGCGCTTCTGGCTTGCTCAATGATGTACGCTCAACCCTGACAGGTGCGCCCTGCGAAGACAAGGGAGGTTACTGATGATGCACACTAACCCGCATGGTACGGTTCACATTAATGCGCCTGACGATGCATTTGCAGACACAGTATTGCTGCCGGGCGATCCACTGCGCGCCAGGTTCATTGCTGAGCACTTTCTGGATGATGTTACTGTCGTCAATACGGTGCGCAATATGCTGGGTTACACTGGTTTTTTTCAGGGCCGCAGACTCTCGGTGATGGGCACTGGCATGGGGATCCCCAGCTGCTCTATTTATGCCAAAGAGTTAATCACAGAATACAAGGTGAAAAACCTGATCCGTGTGGGCAGCTGCGGGGCAGTTTCCAAACACGTGCAACTGCGCGATATTATTGTTGCTATGGGTGCCTGTACCGACTCAAAGGTGAACCGGATACGCTTTAAGGATCATGACTTTGCGGCCATTGCCGACTTCAGCCTGCTCAACGCCTGTGTCCACAGCGCCTCAGCACTGACGCTAAAAGTACAGGTTGGCAATGTTTTTTCATCCGACCTGTTTTATACGCCACAGCCAGACATGTTTGAGCTGATGGATAACATGGGGATCCTGGGCGTAGAAATGGAAGCGGCCGGATTATATGGTGTCGCCGCGCAATATGGTGCCAGGGCACTGACCATTTTAACGGTGGCAGACCACATTACCCTGGACACACACCTGAGCAGTGACGCCAGGCAATCTTCCTTCGAAGAGATGATCCAACTGGCACTTCTGACAGCAAAAACAATGTAACCCCCTTCCATTACCTGGTGTGCCAAAGGCACACCCTGACAGCCTGCTCGTTGCCATAACTTTTTGTGTAACGCTAAACGAGTCTGCGACCCAGACACCATCCATTGCGTACTAATACTCGCGCTGTTACTATCCCCGTGTAAGGAACAAACACAACCACAATTTGGGAGTATTACCATGAGAACACTTTTACCCATTGCCGCTTTACTCTTCTCAGGCTCAGCGTTGGCTAGTTTCGAAATGAGCGGCAAAATCATCAAACTTTTTGCCAGTGAAACAGGCAGCATTGCCGTAAGACTAGACAAAAACTACAATGATTCTGCCAAACAGGAATGCCCTGGATTTAATGGCTGGGCAGGTAATGTATCGGCAGATCCAATTCTTAAGTCCACCCTGCTTGCTGCACATGCATCTAAAACGAATGTCGCACTCTCAATATCGGGATGCACAGCGGGCGGAGCCTGGGTAAAAATTGCCGCCGTTTATTCTGACTAGTAAGATATGATGCACTTCAGGAAGCCTGCTGCGGCAAGCTTCTTTGACTAAAAACAGCAAACTTCGGGGTGTTTGATAACCAGATCATGATACTTTTTTACCCCGACCTGTTTTATACTCTCCCCCTGAGCCGGGACTTTATCGCTGATATCTAAAATGCACCGCGCTAGCATAAAGCTTAAGAACCCGTTTTTTCTTTAATTACATACTTTTAAAATTATGACCAAAACCCGACAGATCATTTATGCGGTTGTACTCAACCGGGGATTTTTACTGTTTCCACTGGTGCTGATCAGCCTGCTGGTTGGTAGTATCACCGCAGAAGACATTCGCTATCTGCTGGGCCATATGGATCAGCATGGCTATCAGAAAGTCATTGAAAACGAATCGACCATCACCATTTTGCTGATTGGCTTTGGGGCTATCATGGATGGCCGGAAAATTTTTTCAAAACGCATGCTGGAAAGTAAAAACGACCCAACGCTGGAGCAACACAGTGCGCTGAATGCGACCTCTGAATACTATGGCTTTATGCTGATAGTAATAGGTATTGCCATCGAGATTGTTGATCAAATCACAAGGTATTTGAGCACATTCAATATTAATATTATGGCATTTGAAGCCATTTTTAGCCTGGTATTTAATGTGGTTGCACTCATTGTGATGCTCAAAGCAGCCTACAGAATAGCGGCCATTGACATAGAAGCACATCAGCTTTAAGCCTAATCCCAGCGCGCTTCTTACACTCCCTGTAATACAAAGTAATATACTTGCGGCATTCGAGCATGTAGGATAAAAAATAGGTGTAAGTATCTAATATCAAAGCGCTAGGGATTGTTTTATGTCAACAGAAGCATTTACGGGCGAACTCATGCCCTTTGTCGGTAATTTTGTCGTAAGAGAGTATCTGCCATGTGACGGCCAGCTAGTCAGCATAGGGCAGTTTACGTCACTTTACTCATTAATGAGTACCTTTTATGGTGGTGACGGCCGGGTCTCCTTTGCCATGCCAGATCTGCGCGGCCGCAGCCTTGTTGGCCGCGGAAAGGCACCCGACTTAATGTATGACTATCAAATCGGTATGATCGGTGGCATTGAAGAAAAAACACTCACTGAATATCACTTACCGACACACAATCACACCGCATCGGCTCAGGTACCGACCCTCAATAGCGGGGCGACGTCATCCATGTCTGTTGCGAACAATAACGCAAACACACCAGCCCCCAATATCAGCGCTTTCCTCGGCAAACCACAGGATCAAAGCTTCTTTGTGCCAAGTGCATTTGAGGCTGCTCATCCAGTTGGGGTCAAAGGAATTAATGTAGAGGTTCAGTCTTCGGCCTGGGCCAACGTTGAGTTGCATGATACAGGCCAGAGCGAGTCTGTTGATATCCGCAATCCGGTTCAGGCTGTAAACTGGCTTATTTGTGCAGACAACATCTATCCGCCACGCCCCTGATCAGAACTAAGCTCAATCAACAGCGTTTATCAGCTCGCATCCGTTAAAACTTGCCAATGATGTTGTCGGTATGTGCTGTAATATAAAGTAATATACTTCTGAAAAGGGATGATGTATGGTTGATTTTGACTATAACGTTTTTAACAACAATGATTTAGGGAGAGCATGTTATGGCTGCCGACGCATTTATCGGTGAAATGATGCCGTTTACAGGTAACTTTGCAGTACGCCAATTCGCAGAGTGTGGTGGGCAACTCATTTCAATCTCACAATACTCGGCAACCTATGCCATACTGGGCACCTTCTATGGCGGCGATGGTAGAAGTACTTTTGCGATGCCTGACCTGCGTGGCAGAAGCCCTGTCAGCAAAGGACAAGCACCGGGCTTATCCTACTACCCGATAGGCAGCAAAGGCGGCAGCGAATCAGTCCAACTGACAACGGCGCAGCTCCCCGCACACTCTCATACAGCAACAGCCACTGTTGGCGTATCAAGTGCCGCCACGGCCACCCTATCTGTGGCCTCCAACAATGCCAATAGCCCAGTACCAACTGCCGCTGCTTACCTTGGTAGACCACAAGACTCAAGCTTCTTTGTGCCCAGTGCATTTGAAGCAGAGCAACTGGTAGAGATCCAGGGACCAGAAGTGCAGGTACAATCGGTCGTAGACAACGCAACAGTCACGGTAAACAACACGGGTTTAGGTCAGGAAGTTAGCTTACTAAGCCCGTTTACCACGGTTAACTGGCAAATGTGTTTGAATGGACTGTTTCCATCCCGCGCATAATGGCTAATTAGACCACCTCGCATCGGGAGGCGATCCTTCCGATGTGAATTATTAAGGTTATAAAGCGATATCGTATTGCCTTGGCAAAGAGCTAGGTGGTTATTTTATTGTCAGCAACAGGCACACACTGGGTTTAGCCGACTTGTGCCTTCCATGACGCCTTCGGGCACAATCATTCATTACATCCGTCTGATGTACTTATTATCGCAATTTAAACAACATTACAGTAAGGTAGAATCATGCAAGTTGAAGCATATCAAGGTGATATGATGCCGTTTGCCGGCGACTATAATGTAGAAGGTTACGGCCCATGCGACGGCAGTTTTTTATCAATCAACCAAAATCAGGCGCTATTTACTATACTCGGCACCAGATATGGCGGTGATGGACGCACCGTTTTTGCGCTCCCAGACCTGCGCGGCAGAAGCCCTATACGGTATGGGGCAGCACCGGGGTTAACTCCATATTCACCAGGGCAAAGAGGTGGTTTGGAATACACAACACTAACACAACAAAACGTGCCAGCACACACACATTACGGCACACTGACTATCGTAAGAAATTACGGCAATACAATTATGCCCGAGTCCGGTAAAGGGTATATTGCCTCCGAGTTAGATATGTTCTTCAACCCTTCTGAGTTTGAATCGCCAGACGAAGCTCACATCAAGGGGATTACTGCGGATAAAAGCAATCTGCCTGAGCAACCTGATAGCATCGATATTCGCAGCCCCTATTTAGCCGTTGACTGGCAGATCCGTCTCCTGGGTACCTACCCGAGACGTGCTTAATCAATATCAACCGGGTGCAATGCACCCGGATTGGCCTGTCACTCTTCTTACTCTCCCGCTTTCATTCCCCTTCAACAAACTCATCGATTCACAGATCCTCCCTAAACATCCAAGACTAAAGAATGACAAAAAAAATTATATCAATCATTAATTCGTAATCCTGTACAATATTCATCGCACATTAATCCAACTCTACTCTTACACAGGAAAAAACATGAAAAAACGAGTGTTACCTGCCATGCTCGCCACATTATGCTGGCACGCATCGGGAACGGAACTGGTACAGGATGGCCAGTTCGAGCAACAAACACTGGCTGAAGCACAGTTAAGCCACACCTCTGATGTCTGGACATTTTCCGATAGTCAGGCGGGGATCATTAACCTCTCCTCAGCTCATTATGCCGATCACCAGGCCGTAAATAACGTTGCCTTCATTGGTCAGGGTGCATCCCTGAGCCAGGCCCTGCCTGTGCCATTGAGTTTAACCAACAACTACATGCTCCAGGCTAAATTGGGCGTGCGCGCCAGTGTTAACCCGGCCAACTTTAGAGTTGGCTTTCGCATTGCAGAGCACTTTGTTGATTTCACTCCTGATCTCACGTTAGTCGAAGGGGCATTTGTCCAGCTCAATGTGACCTTTGAGCCGACCGAGGCGCATCGTGCGCTTGCTGAGTTAACAGATACGATGGCACTGGAAATACACAATACCAGCATTGATGCCAATACCATTGACGTAGACGCTATCTCTGTTGTCAGCCTGACTAAACCACTCGATGATGACGGCGATGGCATGACCAATGACTGGGAAATTCGCTATGGATTCAATCCGGCAGATGCAAGTGATGCCAGTGCAGATGTAGATCAGGATAGCGCCAGTAACTTAGCTGAGTTTCTGGCCAATACTGACCCCACAGATCCCAACAGTCACCCGGCATTATTTGAGCCACTGGCGCAGGCCAACCTGGAAATACCCGGCGCCCTGAGGTTAACACCCAATGCCAGTGCACCAGTCCCTTGCAACCCAGAGCACACAGGCTCGATATACTACAGCAGTGTAGATAAGCAGATCTTTAGCTGTGATGGCGCACTCTGGCGCGAGTTACAAGGTGAACAGGGTTTACAGGGCGAGCAAGGGCTTCAGGGGCCACAAGGTGAACAAGGTTTGCAAGGACCACAAGGTGAGCGCGGACAACAAGGAGAACCAGGCATACAGGGGCCACAAGGTGAACAAGGCCTGCAAGGACCCAAAGGAGATCAGGGTCTGCCTGGCACCACACATTGGCGTGATGGTGCAACAGCCGTATCAACCACCGTTTCCGTCGGTGTGGGCACCCAGTCACCCAGTGCAGCGCTGGAAGTCATTGGGAATGCCATCGCCAACGACCCTATCGCGCCAAACCATCTGGTTACCAAACGTTATGTTGATAATGCCAGTCAGTCTCTGGAAGCAAAATATGCCCGTTTACTGGACATGGTTAACGTCCTCAATCAGGAAGTGTATCCCAGTGATGGGATCAGCTGTGAAAGCATTGCCCTCAGTGACCCAACTGCAACATCCAACTTATATCTGATTGATGCGGACGGCCCCGGTGGCGCACCTGCTATCCAGTACTTCTGTCACTTTGAAGACTTGACACTCTCCCGCCCGGTTGTCACCGATGGTGATACCACTGGCGCCAACAATAACATTGCCCTGGTCTACACGAATTCACTCTCACCGGGTAATTACACCGCCAGTGGCACCGTTAACCAGTTCAGTCCGGCTGGTGCATTTGATGGCCACCTGTATTACACTGATCCAAATCCGAAAATCAACCCTCAGGCAGGTGAACTGCTGACGCACGGGATCTGGCTTGGCCCAACCAACAGTAACGAGTGGTTGCAAGTCTCCTTTGCCAGAAAAGCCGTGATCACCGGGTTCAGCACTCAAGTGTCGATGAAGCACGCAGAGTTTTCGCCCCGGACACCCAAAGAGGTGATTTTTCAGGTGTCAGACGATGGCATCACGTTCACCGATCATGAAACCATTACGATGGAAAAAGGAACCAGTCAGGTTAAGCTCTCTAAAGCGGCGTTAGGGAGCAGCTTCCGGCTACTGGTGCTGAGCACCCATGGCTCTGGCGACTATACTCAAATCGATGAAATGGAATATTACGGCTTTTTTATCGACGAATTTGCCGATAACAGCCCGCAGGCACAGGGGAAAACCTGCCATGATATTCAACAAACCAACCCGACCAGCCAGTCAGGCTACTACACCATAGACCCAGATGGCGCCGGTAGTGTCGCCCCGTTTGTGGCGTATTGTGATATGGAAACGCTGGGCGGTGGCTGGACACTGTTTGCCAACCATGCCGATGGTATTGAGCGAAAGCTGATCCGTGAGCCTGTCAGAGTCGATCAATATGGTGTGCTTGAGTCTTCAAGGTGGCAGGCACTGCGCGCTGCGATGACGGAAGGACTGATGTTTGTTGATGAGCACAGCAAAGTATCGATGATCTCTGCCTTCAATGTCACCAACCCAACTGGTGTAGGATGTCAGGGACTACTGGACGACACCGCGGCAGACTTAACGGCCACTTTCGACAACACCCCTCATATAGAGGGTCTGAATATTTTCAGATCTGAGCCCACCGGCGTGCCCTGTAGTTATGTCGATAGCGGCACTTTCACCATGGCTGCTCTGGCTGATAATACCGGATATTATCAATGGGATATTGCCGGTGCAGCAATTTTTAATGGCAATCCGGAACGACAATTTACCATCTGGCCTTACTCAACGCTGTATTCTCACACTGAGCAGGATGTGCTGAAGTACTATATTAAATAACGCAACAGGTGCTGTTTAATAAACACATTAGACAGCACTTGCCTTACCTGCCACAAACATCCTCTCTGGCTATCAACTTCACCAAAAGCAAAGCCGACGATAGAACTAATCTACACAGACCACAAATGCGCAGCCAGCTTCTGCATGTCTCAAACTATTTTTTATCAAACACCTGTTGCTCAGTGAGCTGATATTTGTGCTGCACCTGTTCAATGCATGCCTGGGTATCATGGCTAAAGGGGCGCGGCGTTTCTTGCATCGCCATAAGTTGAAACAGATTTGCAAAATCACCGCAGGCAGCGGTGTTATTGGGTGCCTGCTCATTATTCAGCGCAATATCCAGATACACACTGGGCTTACTCACATAAACACCCGGAGTCCCGGCATACGTGCTGGACACATTGGCTGAATAATTTGAGCTGATAAACGTATCCGACCCGTGCTGCTGGGCAATCACAGCGCTACGCAACAAGGCAAAATCAATCGCCTGTTCCAGCGAAACACTGCCATTACCAGAATAATGCACCCGATAAGTGTGCTCATTGAGCTGCTTTTCGGAGTAGCCGCCACGGATCCCCATAGACTGATAAGACACCGCGCTACACCCGGCCGCAGCCAATGTTAAACACACTAAACTCAGATTTGTTAAAGACTTCATTATTTGTAGTTCTGTTACTTGTTAAATTATGGACGAGTGCGATTGGACTCGCCCGGTTCCTTTTTTCACGCTTATGACGCGTTTTTTCATACGCCAAAGAAATCTTTTAAAAGCTTCGCCATTAAGCTATTCACCGAGGTGATACAGCTCCATACACTGCTCTGGCGTCCCGCCATCTTCAGGTAAAGGACCAACCCAACCGCCCGGCATACCACCAAGCCGGTAACAGTCTAGTACCCTTTTAAGAATTGGCGAATTGTCTAAGCCCCCAAAAATGGCAGCATCAACAATCATCACGAAGTGAGCATGAACAATATCAGGAATTAGATGATGAAATATATACTCGACATTAGTGCTGGTCAGTGAGAATGCAGTTTGCATAGCCAAGTCGTGCTCCCTAGTACGGAGCGCTGACATTCTCTCATGGGGTAACACCCCAAAGTCTTTAAGAAAACCTTCTCTAAGCAACTTGTACCTTTTCTCGAGTGCATCTACGTCAACAACATCACCATATAGAATTCTTCCTTGCTCATCATCCAAGAGATATGGGAGATTCTGAAACTCCCATTTTTCTGGCTCATCACTACAATAGCCAGGAGTGTCGATACGCATGTCCAAATTGATAGGGTCTTTAAAGATTCTGAACCCTTCTAAATTCTTTGGAAGCAGAGAGCTAAGGAAAAGGCCCATCATAAAACCCTTGCTGGTATAAACCTTCTCAACTAGCATCAATTCTTTGGCCAGCAACTCTGAGTGAATATCTTGATAATTCAAAAGCATTAGTTCTTTCTCCGGTCGATCGCTGGCATCAGGACCTCAACCCACTTCTCTCGTAAACTACCGTGTTTGTTCATTAATGGAGGCTCATTCATGTCTAAGTGGATTTTAGCACGCTCAATGACCTCGATCAGCATTTCTTTTTTTGTATTGTCATCGCGATTCGAACTATCAATAGCGTCCAATACTTGTTTCATCGCGTGATTATACTCTGGATGAGTGCCATGCAATTGCCCTTCATAATCAAGGTCATCTTTATATACTCGATTTGCTTTCAACTCTTTACCATTTATAAAGTCGTTCAAATCAAACTGTAACCTAGATATTAGTTTATGGTTCTTTCCTACTGCCCAAGGGATTACATGGTGAGCTTCCTCGTCTTTTCCTATATCAGGAAAATTTGAACGTAGATCTTCTCGCTTCCCTTTAGTCCCACTAAACACCTTACTTGTATCCACCCCTTCCAGCCAGGGATCGATAGGAACATCCGATTTAGGGGCTGAGCAGGGACACCAAGGACATCCATCCTAAATTGGCGTTTGGATGACAGGCTATCCTCTACGCCAGTTTGGGGTGGGGTTCTCAAAATTGGTGCTGCCGAGCTAACGCACCGGGGGTCGAAACTCGCTTAATAATTTAAACTCTGGGTCTTCGGTGTGAGGGGATTGGCCAAACAGGAGCTTTCTGAGTTTAATTTGCAGGTCTCGTTGCTCGCCCACATCGCTGTCAAAAGGCTTATGGTATGCCTTTATATGGGTGACATTGCCCAGCTCAGTGACTTCCAGCCAATCCACGTCATACAAAGCTTGTTTATCCAGCCTGACATGCTTAAAGAAGTGCTGACCTAACCACATTTCTGAAGACACGCCCTCAATATAGCCGGGTTTGAACCGCCAATGGCCGGGATTAACCCGGGTATCAATGACCATTTCATCTATTGGTGGTGGCTTTCCGTTACTGATTTTAGGGAGATGGTCATGAGCCCAACCATAAGAGTCATGTACCATTAAGCTTCCTGAGCTTTGTCGGATATCAAATAATTCCGACATCAGCCGCGCCATAATAAATCCTGGGTGCTGCAATACAGGTTGCCACCACTGCTCACGCTGTTCAATTAATTTATCAAACCCCCACATAACCAGCTGATCAAAGTGCCAGTCCTCCATTGTGGAAAAGAGCAATGCATTATCTCCTTCACGCTCTTTATCCGGATGGCGAACTGAAAAAGTATAGGGCCTCGTGCGAGCCTTATCTTTACTCTTTACAAAGTTTTCGATCTTGGTGGTTCGACAAGTGTCGATATTAACCAACTTGGTTAGCCCTTCGAGGTCTGTCAGTGCTCGACTAAGATCAGCTAGTTCCCAGAGCGTTAACGCTCTGGGGAACTGGTTGGGCAAAAAGTTGATATTTAGCTTTAAACTCATTTTCCAGTAAACTCCTTAACAATAACCTTTATGCCGAGTGATTCACCATAGGTAACTAACCCTCTAACCTGGCTCAGCCCTCCCGGCTGTACTCGAATGTCCAGTATTCGATTATCCTTAGGGACGGGATTACCGCTGCTGCCGATAATACCACGCTTCGACAAATCGTCTATATGCGCTTCTGTACGTCTAATCCAATCAGACCCATTGGTATTAATTGACTTCAGGCTAACTACTTCATCGCCGCGATGAAAGTCAATCAGTGGGAAGTTTCGGCCTTTTGCATCGACATATCTGCCTTCTTTATCACTCCATATTCTGTACTCATCCGTATTGCCCCACCCGTAAGCTTCATACTCATTTTTGAATACTGAGTCTTGTATCTGCCTGCCTCGCTGGATAGGCTTAACTCCCGGCGCCCATACATCATCTACTTTATGGAAGTCGCCGTGCTCTCTGGGGGAATTAACTCTAACTTGTTTGCCATCACTGCCAATGTAAAAGTAGCCGCCAGAGGTACGCTGGAAAATAGGGAAACCATTTTCTGAGGTGTACCCTGAGTCTGTGAAAATACCGCCACCGGGCCCTTTAAATGTGCCATCGGGTAGCTTCTCATAGTTTTCCGGGAAGTTGTGCCTGTCGTTATCCACTTCCGGGCCGGGGTTTGTTTTACGGCCCTGCCCTTGTCCAGGCTTATAGTCTTTCAGTTTGCCTTCGGTCATGCGATTGTAAATCGCGGCGGCTTCATCGAGGGCATCATCAGGCAACAGTCCACTGTCGCGCGCTTTTTTGATGAGTACACCGAAAGTAGCAGACGCAGTTTTACCGACAACAATCTCTACGCCCAGGTTCGTCGCAGCCCTCAGCAGAATTTGGTTTCTTTCAGCGTCGTCTTTGGCATTTTTAAGCTCAACGCCCAGCGCCGCGATGGATTCAACCGTCTGATAAAGCTCGTAGGCTTTGTACAGGCCATAGCCAATTTGCAGTACGAACCAGAATGCATTGTTTTGTGCAGCATTTTCACCGGCATCTGCGGCAATGTTTACCTCGCCACCGGCAATAAAGGCAGACAAACCGGCCCCAAGTTTGGCCAGGTCGACCCCCTGAGCTTTGATACGTTGAAGCGCTTCAAACTGCTCAACCACTGACGTTGAATTAACGAGTTTAAGTTTTTCACTCGGGGTTAGATTATCAAAGTTATTGATATCCAGGCCCAGCGCTTCGAGTTCCTGATCCAGCGCGGCTTTTTTACCGTCGTAATCCTGCTGCGAATTGAATGAATCAGCAATCACCTCGCCAATAACCGCACCACCCGCACCAGATGCACAAGCAATCCCTGAACCTGCGCTGTCACTGACTTCAGCCGTGGCAGCCCCAATAGCACACCCCAAGGCGGCATGAGACAAATAGCGAACAGCCTGGTTTATTTTTCCATTTTCGACCAGATCACCAATTTCCTTGGCCATGCCTTCGCCAAGGCTGCTAATTGCGTGGGTTTTAAGGTTGGTAATAAAGTCTTGCTTAAATCCGTCAAAGCTCCCGCCATTTATAGCTGCTGATATACCTGCACGAACAGTGGCAGTAACGA
The DNA here is from genome assembly GCF_000238295.3 of Pseudoalteromonas rubra. Taxonomy (NCBI): domain Bacteria; kingdom Pseudomonadati; phylum Pseudomonadota; class Gammaproteobacteria; order Alteromonadales; family Pseudoalteromonadaceae; genus Pseudoalteromonas; species Pseudoalteromonas rubra. Next base: position 543,817 of record NZ_AHCD03000020.1, on the reverse strand, counting down.
TGGCTTCAGTGGCCTGATTACCAATAGAGATCAGTGTATCTGAACTTAGAAATTGCGCATTAGGGTCAACTTTTCCAAAAAACTGCAGATCATCCAGGCCGCTCAGCATACCCGCAGTTGCCATAGCAATGGCCAGTGATTTAAGACTATCACTGCTCATCATTGTCTCGAGCGTGTCACCAACACTATTGCCTCCCGCGAGGCTGGTCGCAGCCTGAGTGGTTAAGGTGACAGCCGCCGCCGACATCGCTGACCCCATGGCTGCACTTTCAAACGCAGCGGCAATAGCCCCTTCGGTACCTATCCACCCTGCACCGGCTGGCCCCATCGCAACCGATACCGCAATGGCAACGATCGCCATGGCCGCAGGGCTCAGGGTACTGGTTTTTTTGTCAATATGAAGCTTTGTCAGCTCCGTAGTGACAATACTCAGATTATTGCTTGAGTTCGCGTCATTATTTTCATACAGCTGATTCATCCAGCCGAGCGTGGATGAGCCCGCAAAGCTACTGATGATCGTCGATACATCTTCCCCCTCGTACTGCCCCAGCTCCAGGGTAATACCATGAGTGGCATTGACTTTAACGCCGCCGATGATCTGGTTATAAACTGCAGTGTCGACCGTATCCTGTTTGGTTTCGGTCTTGATTTTCCAGGTGCCTTTTTTGACCTTGTTGTAGAAATAATGATCCTGCTCTTTGGCCAACAGCAGGTTTACCCGGCCGTTGCGGGCATCGATGCTGGTGCCTGTGCCTGAGGTAATTTGCGTAGCCTGTAAGGTGATATCACCAAACTCTGACGCAATTCGAACGCCTTTACCGGCCTCCAGCGCTGAGCGGATAGCAATGGTCTGGAACTCTTGCTCTTCTTCTGTGGTTTTGCCCCATTTACCACTTTTGGTGCTCTGAGATTCATTGAACTCATTCAGAATAAACACACCCTGAAGCGCCAAAATATCAATCACGCCCTGATCGGCATGCAGCTCTGCGGCTTTAAGCTCAATGGCACCCGAGGCCATCAGATAAATACTGTCTTTGGCGGTGAGCTTAGTGGTCAGGTGTTCAATTTCACTGCTTGTATGGTCGTAATTACCTACGGGCGCATTATTAACGTAACTGGTTTGCTGAGAGAGCAGACGAATGTTGCCATCGGCGCGCAGGCTGATGTTGTTACCATCGATGGTCCCCCCCTCAACAACAAGATCGCCCATGCTGTAAATGCTGATATTCTCACCATTTACAGAAGCTATCTGGCCAAAACGCGTACCTTGCTCATAGCGGTTGGAGAAGCGGTGTACCAGCGTTTTTTGTTCATACTGACCCGCAATAATTTGTACATTTTGTGCAGCACTGAGATTACCTGAGTGATTTCTTAGCGTGCCACCGACAAACAGATTCAGGTCGCCATCGGAGGCCACTTGTGCGCCCGGGTTGACCGTCAAGTCACGAGCTGTTCTTAGATAGGTATTTTTGCCAGTGCGCAGGGTGCCACTGTTAACAGTAATGTCCCTGAAGTTGACATCATTGCCAGTAAACTCAACCAGATGTCCGTTAACAGAGCGCGTTTCTAATGTACTGGCGCTGAGATGAACAACCGGAGTTAATACTTGCTCTGAGTTTATTTCTCTGAACTCTGGCCAGATAAAGTCTTTACCAAAGCTGGCATAAACGGATGCTGAGATCTTCTCACCAAAAGTCACATTGGCTTTGCCTGCCAGTTCATAGGCATTTTGATAAAGCTGAACTATCTGATCTGTTTCATCTGCATAGGCCGGTGAAATCATACTCCGGTCCAGCTCTGCGTATATCTGTGAGCGGATCAGGCGCGTTTGTACGAACCGATCACCAACCTGCTTTGCCAGCGGGTAATGGGTATAAATAATCTTACCCGCATCACTGATTATCGGAATTTCCTGAGGGGCTGGCAGCGCATACTTTCTGTTCTTCAGCAAAGTCTTATGGAAGCCCGCAATGGTTTGAGCTGTCTGAGCGCGAACCTGCTCTACAATATGCTCTGACTTGACATACTGAGTCTCGCTTTTACTGTCAGAGGTTTTCGTGAATGCAGGAGAGTTGTTGAGTACCTGAGCCGCATCCAGTTTATCAAAAGCGTTATAAGCGTAGGCCAGGGTCGGCAAACTCATTTGACCCAGCAGCATAAAAATATTCAGATACGTGATAGCTTTTTTATAGAAAGGGACTGACTGACCCGAAAAATCATTTTTCTTCATTGTATGTTCCTTTACTGTCCTTGCATTAATTCAGCAACACTGATTTGCAGGGACTTTGCTACGTCGCGGGTTGAATACTTGTCCTGGCATTGGTCACAGTAATTCTCAATTTCAATCTGATAGCGGAAGTTTATTGTTGCCACTTGCTCTGGTTCATTGATTAGTACGTCAATAAAGCGGAAATTTTTTGCTGTGCATTGATACTCAATTACCTGCCCCGTATTTCGGCATCGATAGTCTTCTGCTGTGGAGACGGTTTGTCGATTTCTGGCATAAGCTATGGCAGTATCTCGAACTTGTATGTAGGTGAAACCTGTCCCGGCAAAATCAGCAGTCGATGATTCGGCAAGTATGTCACGGAGCAATACATTTACACGTCTGGTAGTACAATCTCTCACTTGTACCTGCCCGTGCTCTTCATACCGAAACCCGTCACACTGTTGATAACTGGCTCTTACCCAGGGGTCATCAAAGACTGCACTGTACTGATATCTGTTGAAGCGTTCCTGACCGAAGTCCTCTGTGTAACGGCTGGCAAAATACTCATGTACTGTGTTTGATTGCTCGATAGTCAGCGAATCTATATTTGATTGTTGAAAGTCACTGGTGGTACTCACTTCAGGGTTAATGCCGTAGACATCGCCGTGAATAGACAGCAAAGTTTCGGCCTCAACCGACGTTTTAATGGTATTACCCGCACAACTTCCCAAAATAAGACAATGCTTTACCGCTTGTTCACTTTGTTGTGAAAGGGTGTTGCTTAAGATCATACCGATGGATTCCAGATCCAGTTTTTGGAAGCGCGCGTTTTCAAATACCTCAAAATAAGAAAATGCGTTAACCATGCGCCGCCTGGTTGCAGGTGCATTTTTACTGCCTACCTCAAAATCTCCAAAGCTCACAATGCGCCCGGGTGGTGAGTAGGCTGATACTTTTGTACCAACTCCGGTTTCTACCTGATCACGGCTGCCATTCTGCCCTGAGGTATATACATAACGAGAAATGATGTAAGACGTTGTCTCAAGCCGGTAACGCTCGTTAAAAAGGAGTGGCGTGTCAACATGGAACAGACCTGGTTGATTCAGGCGCATAATAGCCGAGGTATTACGAATATACTGACTTGCTTTGAGCTCTAACTTAGACTCTGCCGCAATCGATACCTGCTCTGATTGAGTGGTGCTGACGTTAATGCCCTGATCCCAGTCAACGCCACTGGGCTCTTCGATTTGATAGGGGTTTATATTTTCTATGGCTTTAGCGACAATTTTTAAGGTATTAGCATGGATTTTTGCACTATGGCGGCTTTGCGATACACCAGCAGTCCCGTAGGTGCTATAGGGACCATGCTCAAGACTATTGATGTTAATCGATGGTGCAACAAGCGACAGCTTCTCTGGCCTGTATAATTTTCTGGTGCGTGACCCATTGATGAAGATGCCATCTTTTAAATCCAGGTCCAAATTACCCGCTTTCATCACACCACCAAAGGCATTGTATACATCACCCTCTGTTTCTACGGCGATACTCGACCCATTTAAAGTGCCATAATTGAACAGACGATCTGTAGCCACTTCAATGTGATCAGCATCAACATAACCCTGATTCAAGAGATAACCGTCTGCGACGTGCTTTACTGTTTGAGCCATCACTCGCGCATTAGCATAAATAATTGTATTACCTATTGTTTTCGTTGTGACAATACGATCACTATAAAGCTTGCCATACACTTTTAACGCGGCACTTTCATGCTTGGCTATCTGTATAAATATCCCTTCTGCGGGGGCATGAAAATGGCCTTGTCGCGTACTTGTCGCAAGCGCATCGGACATAGTATTAAACTCTGTCCCAGTCGGAATAACCACAGGCTGAGATGCGACAATGCCAATATTCGCCGCTTTGAAGGTCCCACCTGGTTTGTAAGAGGTATTTTTCTGGGTTACTGTCAGCAGATCCAAATTGCTGTACTTGATGGTTAGCTGGCCAGGATAAAGGTTAATCCCACCAGAACCTATCACATATCCACCGTTCTCAGCGAGAATAAACCCACTTTGAGGATGACGCTGTGCTGCCAAGTTAAGATCGAGCGTGCCGGACGTATTGATTTGGTCGGCCATCACTTCAAGTGACAGTGCGCCAGGGGCACTCAGGTTATCAATGGAAATGCGCCCGGATGTCTGTGTCGTTATTTTATCATCTGAGCCGTAAGCGCCATGCACCAGGGTGATCCGCTCTGCATTGTCAAAAGAGCAACTGGTACAATCAAGAGTGTCTTGAGTAGATACAAAGATTAAATTGACGGGTTTGCCAAGAACCGAAATCCTATCTTTGAGCGACAGGTAACGAGATTTGATCACCAGGGTTTCTGTTGTACTGGTGTTGGCAAGTTTAATGAGCAGAGGTTTGCCTTTCACCTCAAACCGCTCGAAGGTAAGCTGCACGGTATCAGAGTCGCTGTTGACGACCAAAAAGTCGCTACTGGCATCTGCATTACTCGATACTGTGAAGGCCGTACTTTTTCTGTATTCGTAGCCGGAAACAACGTCTGTGGATGCTATCGCTTTCATATTGAAGGCAAGCATCAACCCGAAAACCCCAGCTTTCCAAAACGCCAGGAAGCATTTGTTATCCATTCTTATCCCTATGATTGTAACAAAGTTTCAGAAAGCAGGATTGTACGTTAAATGAATACAAACACAACAAAGCAGCAACATAATATTATAAAAAACAGACGTTTATGGTGTTTTATATAAACTTGATCAGCCCCTGTAGGCAGCGCTTTTTCGCAAACAAATGAATGAATTCATAACCTGCAAAAAAATTGCACATTATTATTTTTTTCATTGCAATCTGAGTTACAAATTACCCATTGCAGGAAATAGCAATAGGCGTCCGGGCAGGTGTCTTTTAAATCATCCGCAAAACAGCATCGAACACTCCCGGCTTTACCTTTAAAACAATAATCAAAGGAACTAACAATATGGAATTTTTTTCCCGCTACATTACCGGTGATGACCTCAGGAAATTGAGAAAGAATAAAGGTGTGACAACACAGGCTATGGCGACTCAGCTTGGCGTGTGTCGTAAAACTTATGAAAATTGGGAACGCGATGTAGGTCAGCCAAAACTCAACCAATTTTTTGCCATGGTCACTTTTTGCTCTGTCGATGTCTCAGACTTTTTGACGAAGATACGTCAGCACGGCCAGGCCTGATACTTTGCCCTCAGAGTACTCCGCGCGAGTCGCTCTGAGGGTTTTTAATTGTACTTATCTCTTCATCAAACCTGTGCCAGCGGCTCAGGTAACTCATTTAACCAGCGCACTTCCCTGATCCAACTTGTCATTTTAGGAAAGCCCTTATCCGGACAGGTCATATCCCAGGCCGTCAGCAGCGGATCACCAAATATTCCGCCATTTTCAAAGCTTTCTTTCAGTGCCTGATTCATTCCCTGATAACTGTTTTCCGGAAACACCAGATCTATGGGCAGCCCAAGGTGCCAAATGGCGGCGACAGACCAGGCGGTCGCCGCCATTTCTTCGCCTTCCATCGCCTGTTTTTCGCGCCCATTTTTAAGCCCGTTTTTATAAACGTCTTCATGCAGCTGAGGCCTAAAAATCGGCTCACATACCGCAATGTGCCCGGCTTCATGCAATATGTCTCCGGGGCAAACCAGTTTATCTGTGTCTATGTGAAGCACACCATGCACAATTTGCAGGCCCGGCAGAAACATCTTCCCCTCCACGGGGCAAAGCGCATGGGGCAAGTTAATGTCGCTCAGAAAGTTACAAATGATTTGAGTATCTTGATCCATTATCGGCTCCTTGCACTGAGTCCGGAATGATCCAGTTCAGTCTTTTATCGATATGTGCGAGTCTAGCGTTTTTCACACTGCTTAGATATTACATAAGCTTACTGCATGAGTGCCCATTACGCCGCCATTGAAGGTCACATTTTTAGATAAAAATCACGACACAGATCAATAAACGCTGCACTGTATGCGCCATCCGGCGCTCTGACACACAGGGTTTCCTGAACAAGACCAGTCTCAACCCGTTGCCATTCCAGCATTAGCCTGCTAACGGGCTTGTCAGGCGTCATCGTGACCTCACAGCGGCGAGCAAGGTACAAGCCATGCTGCTGTGCCAGTGCGATAAACGCCAGCCCTTCCTGAGCCGGTAAAATGACCGCCAGTCGGCCCTGTGCGTGACTGTGCAGCTTAAACGCCTCAATCAGGTGCACAAAACTCAAACTGTCGGTGTGGCGCGCGGTATTTCGGGCAACATCCGGCCCTTTTAAGCTGTGATTAAAATACGGTGGATTACTGATCACCAAATCATAAGGTTCATCTGCAGCAAATGTCTGAATGGGAGTCTGGTGCACCCGAATCCCCTGCCAGGGGCTGGCGTGGATGTTGTCTCTGGCATCCAGACAGGCCTGCGCATCAATCTCAACCGCATCGATCATCAGTGATGGGACGCGCTGCTTGCACATCAAGCTCAATAACCCGGTGCCAGCGCCAATGTCCAGCATGCGTTGTGCGCCCGTCACACAAACCCAGGCGCCGAATAACACCCCATCGGTCGACACCTTCATTGCACTGCGCGATTGTGCCACCGTAAATTGCTTAAATGCAAAGCCTGCCATTTTGCTCCTTTGAGAAACCCGGATTGCCAAGTATAATTCCGCTATTGTCCTTTATTTGTGATGCACTATGCAATTTACTGAATTCGATCTCGACGGCACGCTTCTGACTGCCATAAAAAAAATGGGCTTTGAGCAGGCCACCAGCATTCAACAGCTGGCTATTCCGGAGGCTCTGATGGGCCGTGATATACTGGCGTCTGCGCCAACGGGCACGGGTAAAACAGCCGCCTTCCTGATCCCGGCAATTCAGTATTTGATGGATTTCCCGCGTCGCGATCCCGGCTTTGCCCGTGTGCTGATCATGACGCCCACCCGTGAGCTGGCCTATCAGGTGTTTGAGCAATGCGAAGCACTGGCAGCAGGCACGCACCTGAAAATCGGTGTGGTAACCGGTGGTATTAACTATGGCAGCCACAAAGAAATCTTCGAAAAGAACAACGACATTCTGATAGCCACACCGGGCCGTCTGATGGAATATCTTGAGACCGAGAACTTCCATGCCGACAATGTTGAGCTGCTGATCCTCGATGAAGCCGACCGTATGCTGGACCTGGGCTTTAAAAAAGAAATGCTTAAGATCTGTAACGAAGCAAAAAACCGTCGTCAGTGTTTCCTGTTTTCTGCCACGCTGGAAGGTGACAGCGTCGAGCTGTTTGCCGAGCGTATCTTAAAAGATCCGGCATTACTTGAGGCCGAGTCATCACGTAAAGAAAAGGGCAAAATCCATCAGTGGATCCACCTGGCAGATGACTATCAGCATAAGCTGGCCATCCTCGCTAATCTGCTACAAAGCGAAGAAGTGACCAAGGCCATCGTGTTTGTGAAGACCCGTGAGCGTCTCGAAAAACTGGTTGGCGAGCTGTATACCCAGGACATTAAGACCACCTGGTTGCGCGGAGAAATGCCACAGGACAAGCGCATGGCCGCCATGGCCAGCTTCCACAGTGGTCGCACCCGCATCCTGATCGCCACCGACGTGGCGGCGCGTGGTATCGACGTTGCGGATATCAGCCATGTGATTAACTTTGATATGCCGCGCACTGCCGACATATATGTACACCGCATTGGCCGTACTGGTCGTGCCGGTAAAAAAGGCACCGCCATTTCACTGGTTGAAGCCCATGATGCCGAGATCCTGGGTAAAGTTGAGCGCTACACGGAGCAAAAGCTGAAACGCCGCGTGGTTGAAGGGCTGGAGCCGAAACACAAAGAAGCCAAGTTGCCGAAAAAGAAAAAAGATCCGGTCAAAATCAAAGCGAAGAAAAAAGCCGCTAAGGCCAAAACAAAAAAGAAAAAGTAACCCATATGCCAAAGGACGTCTGAGACGTCCTTTTTCTTTTTGCTCAGGCCATCCCCCTTTATGTTCAGGCCCTTTTCTCACATGGAGCAAGCAGTTACACTTGCGTATAAACATGCTCTATCGCAGGAAGCTCAATGCTCACACCCGACCAAGTTATCGCCCTGGAAGTCTATCTGGCCCATTTACGCCTTAATATCGATCCCGCATTAGCACAGAAATACCCGACCTTTGCAGGCAAGCCCTACCCACTGGGACGGTGCAAAGAAGTCCGTAATGCCATTCATGATGCACTCAAAGTGGCGCTGGCCAAACCGCAGGTCGACGTGGCACTGCAACCGCTTAAAGCGCTGCTGGACAGTGGCCTGACGCTCGAACCGGTATGGGGATCTTTGCGCGATGAATACTTTCAGAATGCGCTGGTGGTTGGGCCCTGGTACATAGATGCTGCCAATGACACCGTTAACCCCAATAAGCCCCGGGCGGAGATCCGCTTACTCGCAGAGTCAGGGTTTGGTGCCATCACCAGTTTTGATCAATTTATCAAAATTGCCCGCAGCTACTGGGAGGTCGATATCTATCGCAATGATATTTTTCCGGCGCTGGCCCCTTTTATCCCTTTAGTATGTGTAAACAAAGCAGGTGTTAGCTGGTTCGCCGCCGCCAACGACGACATGATACTTGTTGCCCAGGACAGTGCCTTTGAGCTGGTAGAACAAGTGCTGCCCTCTTTGCCCTCTCCTCCAAACGAATTAACGGAGAAATGGCACCGCGCCGCACTTCGCGTTGATATGCCAAGTCCGTTATTGAAAGCACAAACACAGGATGCAGTGGCCATGTGCCGGCACTATCGCAACGAAGGTAAACATCAGGACATCGGCTTTCGCGATGAAGTGGTGCTTGCTTATCTCAGTCTGCCGGTAAACGTGTGAGTAGCGAAGCTCCTCTGGACAATAAAACGGTCGCAATCAGAGCGACCAAAACCACCGACATGCACCACACATTTAGCGCCAGCCACACAACCTCAGCCAGCCGCTGAACGTGTTAGTGGGGCAGCTCCTCTGGACAATAAAACAGTCGCAATCAGCGCGACTAACACCACTGGCATACTCCACACATTTAACGCCTGCCAGCCTGCGGTGGCTTCCAAAAACCCAGCGCTGAGTGACGATGCCACCACCATGCTGAAGACCAAAAACTCGTTGCAGGCTTGTGTTTTGGCGCGCTCCTGCGGCGCATAAGTCTGACTCACCAGTTGTGTGGCGCTGATAAACATAAAATTCCAGCCCACGCCAAGCGCAAATAAAGCCAACAAAAAGTGCCAGTGCGTCAACCCCAGCAGGTTAATCACGGCGCAGATCAGATACAGCACACAGCCCGCAAGGATCATGGCTCGCGCGCCAAAGCGTTCAATGAGCTTGCCGGTAAAGAAAGACGGCAGAAACATCCCCAGTACATGCCATTCAATGACCAGCGCAGAGTCTGCCAGGTCAAATCCATGACGATGCATAGCCAATGGCGTCGCGGTCATCAAAAAGTTCATGACGGAATAACTGATCATGGCCACCAGCACCGCCAGCTGAAACTGCTTCTGTGCCATAATTTCTTTCAATGTCCGGGCCGGCGCCTGGGCGGTGTGTGTGTCGACCTCAGTGAAGCGTACGCCCTGCAACAATAGTAAAGCCAGAATGTACAACCCACTGAGTGCCACAAAGGAATTGGCATAATTCAATGCCGGGTACACCTCGTTCACCCAGACGGCCAGGTTCGGCCCCAAAACCGCTGCGACAACACCACTGGCCATGATAATCGAAATGGCCGTGGCGGGCTTATCACTGGCTTCTATGGCCGCAAATCGATACAAGGTGGCAAAGCCGATCCCCATCCCTATTAAAGTGGTCGCCACACAAAAGAGTGCAAAATCGCTTTCTCTGAGCGCCCAGACCCCCAGCAAAGTACCACTAATACCAATTAGATTGCCTAATGAGAACCCCAGTTTGCGACCGGTTTTCGCCATGATCAGCGACGCCGGAATGGTCGCCATTAATAGCCCAGCCATCTGCATTGCCACCGGCAAAGTGGTCAGCGCCGCCGACGGGCTCAACAACTGACCCACCAGTGCAGAAATGGTCACAAGCAGGATGTTCCCTGTGGTGATCAGACCCTGACAACAGGCCAGCAGCAAGACATTTTTATTCAATTAGGCATACTCCAAAGATTAGGGACAGGGGGTTTAGACACTAAAGCAGAGATACTCACTCCCACTCAGGCGTGTTTGTTCTGGGTTCAGCAGGCTTACTCAAACGACATTGATTCGCCTGCTCATAACAGCGTTGAATACACTGCGTTTGCAGTGGATCTGCGCTGATATAATCTTCCTGGCAATGTTGTAAGCAGGCGCGTTCATTGTGCTCACACTCTACCTGCACACTGCCAACACGCGTATTGAGCTGGCCCTGACATCCTGCCAACATCCCTAATGCAGCAAGCATACCTAAGTCTCTGATTATCCTTATCCCGCTCATCGCCTCAGACTCCGAATTAGTTTTGCTCTGCGCGCAAAAATACCGGCTCACTGGCTTTTTGCGTGGCTTCTTCGCTGTAGTAATAGCCTGCAACATCAAACGCCTTCAGTGCCTCTGGTGATTCCACCTGATTGTCCAGAATATACCGAGCCATCATGCCACGGGCTTTTTTGGCATAGAAACTAATGACCTTGAACTGACCATTTTTGCAGTCTTTGAACACAGGCGAAATAATCTCAGCTTTGAGTGCCTTTTTATCTACCGCTTTGAAATATTCATTGGATGCCAGATTAATCAGTACCTGACTATTGGCCGCTTCCAGCGCTTCATTGAGCTTGTCGGCAATAATCCTGCCCCAGAATTCATAGAGGTTTTTACCGCGCGGATTCTCCAGCTTAGTGCCCATTTCCAGACGATACGCCTGCATCAGGTCCAATGGCTTCAGTACCCCATAAAGGCCTGACAAAATACGCAAATGTTGCTGCGCGTAGTCCAATGTGGCGTCGTCCATACTCGATGCATCCAGACCAGTGTACACATCACCATTAAAGGCCAGTACAGCCTGTTTGGCATTATCAGAGGTGAAAGGTTGTGACCACTCGGCGAAGCGCGCGGCATTGAGGCCCGCCAGCTTGTCACTGATCTTCATTAAGGTGCCAATCTGTTGCGGCGACAAGTCTCGACACACGCTGATCAATTCTTCACTGTGCGTGAGCAACTCGGGCTGGGTAAAACGCGCGGTGTGCGCCGGGGTATCATAATCGAGATTTTTTGCCGGGGAAACGAGAGTGATCATGGCCTGCCTATTGACTTAACTATTGATAAATGTCAATTTCAACACTATCCCCCGGTGAGCGCAAGCGCAATATTTTTCGGGGGCTCGACACTGCTTGCCCAGTTGCTGGCAGACCAGCCTGTTTGCAGTTCGTCACGCAGACCCCCGACTGACGAAGTGCGCCCCCGCATCACGCATTCGGACTTTCTCGTGGCACGACCTCGCAGATAAGGACATATGACCTATTCACACAGGTCACGGTAATGCAACATAGGGACAGTAGACTTTTTGACACGCTGCAATGAATTGGAATGAGGACAGCATGACTTCAGCATTAGATAGGCTAAAACAGCATTCATCTATCGTCGCCGACACCGGAGATATCGAGGCAATCCGTAAACACCAACCGGAAGATGCCACCACTAACCCGTCTCTGCTATTAAAAGCAGCCGAGATGCCTGCTTATCAGGATTACCTGAAAGCAGCCTGGGACTACGCTAAGAGCCAGCATGACGATGCGGCACAACAACTGGAACTGGCTTGTGATTACTTTGCCGTTCTGCTTGGTAAAGAGATTGCTAACATTGTACCGGGTTATATCTCAACCGAAGTCGATGCACGCTTATCGTTCGATACCGAAGCGACCATTGCTAAAGCGCAGCAGTTACTGGCGCTGTATGAGCAACTGGGTGTCAGCAAAGACAAAATTTTAATCAAAATCGCCTCTACCTGGGAAGGCATTAAAGCCGCAGAAGCTTTGGAAAAGCAAGGCGTTAAATGTAACCTGACTTTGCTATTCAGCCAGGCTCAGGCACGCGCATGTGCTGACGCAAATGTATTCCTGATCTCACCCTTTGTAGGTCGGATCCTCGACTGGCACGTGGCCAATGGCCTGGAAAAGCCGACTGATCCACTGCAAGACCCGGGTGTGCAGTCAGTACGCAGCATTTACGAATTCTACAAACGTCACGGTTATAACACCGTTGTGATGGGTGCCAGCTTCCGTAACACCGCCGAAATTGTTGCCCTGACAGGGTGTGACAAGCTGACTATCAGCCCTGCTTTGCTAGAGGAACTGGGTGAATTGCCGGCCACTGAAGAGTACCTGCTGGACAACAACTATGAAGTTGTGGCTAAACCTGCTCCGTTGAGCGAAAGCGAATTCCGCTGGTTACACAACCAGGATGCCATGGCCACCGAAAAGTTGGCTGAAGGTATTCGTGCATTTGCAGCTGCCCAGGAAACGCTGGAAACACGCTTTAAGGCGCTGTAAGCTGACACTGCACTAAGCATATTGATTGAAAAACGCCACGTGATGTGGCGTTTTTTTATGCCCCGAAATTGATGACCCAATTCATTCACCGCCTCGCTCGCAGTGCTCTGTTCCTCTGGCCTCGGCAAAACTTGAAGCAAATTTGAGCTTCATCAAACTGTCACCTGCTTTTAACCTAACGGACACATTTTTATTTTACTTTTCTCCTGTCTGTGGTATACCAGCATTACTTGAAGTGTGTTTTTCATTCAAATTGAGTAATGCGTAAACACAAATCTTTGAGGTTAGTACATCAATAGGAGAAATTCATGGATAGCCTAGACGATTTTATTTCAACACTAGAAAGTCCTGCACCAAAGAAAAGAACCTCATCTAAAGGCAAAAAAAGAAAGTGGCGCGAAATTGAAGCGCTGAAGGACAAACAACGCCTGCGTAAGGAATTGGAAGAACTGGACATATTCGCAGACAGCATCGATCTGGACGAGCTTGACTTTATTTAACTGAAAAGGCGCATTGAGCGCCTTTTTTGTTTTTTAAACCTAAACTCAGACTTGCCAGTTGATGGGCGTTTTGTCCATGCTTTGCAATAGCGTGTTGGTTTGCGAAAAGTGCTGACAACCGAAAAAGCCGCGGTGTGCTGAAAGCGGAGAAGGGTGTGGTGCGTGCAATACGTGATGACGTTGTGTGTCGATCGCTTTGCCCTTTTTTTGTGCATGTGCACCCCAGAGCAGGAAGATCACGCCCTCTGTGTGTTGATTGAGCTGTTCGATAACGGCGTCGGTATAGCGTTCCCAACCGAGGTGTTTGTGGGAGTGTGCCTGTCCCTGCTCGACTGTTAACACTGTATTGAGCAGCAGTACGCCTTGCTCAGCCCAGGGTAGCAGATAGCCATGATTGGGGATCTGGAAACCCGTGATGTCCTGTGCCAATTCTTTATACATGTTGGCCAATGACGGGGGCACCTTAACACCTGGCAGTACAGAGAAACACAACCCGTGTGCCTGGTTTGGCCCATGATAGGGATCCTGTCCCAGGATCACAACCTTGACCTGATCGAACGGCGTGGCCTTGAACGCCTCAAACATCATGTCCTCAGGAGGATAGACGGCGACGTCCTGCGCCCGACGCTCGGCGACATAGTTCAGGGTGTCCTGAAAATACGTTTGTTGTTTTTCGTGCCCGAGCACGTCATTCCAGGTTGTCATATTTATTTCCCAGCTAGTTTAAGTTGCTGATAGTAAGTTCGAGAAGCATCCAGTTTATCACATAACTGAGTTAACCCTTCAAGCACACGGGTCGTATAACGATGTAACAGATCCGCATTCACCTCAATATATTGTTCATGTTTGGCCGCCGGAATTTCTGGCCACTTATGCCAGTCTATGGTGGGCTGGACTTGTTTAGATTTTTCCTGCGGGATCACTATCACCTGCGGGTGTTTCAGGAGCACATTTTCGATACTGATCTGCGGATAGGATGTCGTTGCATCGGCAAACACATTACTGGCCCCACACACCTCAAGCGTCTGATGGATCCAGGTGGTGCCATTGACCGTCATCATCGGAGCTGGCCATAACTGATAAAACACGGACAAAGGCGTTGCAGAACGATACTCCTTATGCAGTTCAGCCATGCCTTGCTCAAACTGCCGGGCTACTTGCTCAGCGTTCTCTTCCAGCCCGGTTAACTGGCCCAGCCAGCGCAGAGAGTGCGGGATCTGTTGCAAGGCTTTGGTTTCGCTGTACACCACGTTCACACCGAGCTGCTCAAGCTTATCCAGCTCAGTTTGTTGATTGCCGCCCTGCCAGGCAATCACCAGATCGGGCGACAGCGCCAGTAACTTTTCCAGCGCAATGCCATGATAACCACCAATACGGGGAATGTAATTGGCCTCAGCCGGGAAGTCCGCATATTCAACAGTCCCGACAATCCGCTCGCCAGCCCCAATGGCATATAAGTTCTCAACAATATGCGGCGCCAGGGCCACGATCCGTTTAGCCGGCTGTTCAGAGGCCTGAGCTGCACAAACCTGACTTGCAATCAGACAAACCAGCATACCCAGCCAGATATTCAGGACTGCTTTCATCAGAAATCGAACCCTTTTTGCGCTTTGATCCCCGCTTCAAACGCGTGTTTCACGTTACGAACTTCACTGACCGTATCGGCCAACTCTGTCAGGCGACGATGTGCCCCACGACCCGTAATGATCACCGACTGCATCGCAGGACGATTTTCCAACGCCGTAATCACTTCATCCAGATCAAGATAGTCGTAGCTGACCATATAGGTGAGTTCGTCCAGCAAGACCAGATCGATACTGTCATCCTGTAACCACAGTTTTGCCTGTTGCCAGGTGGCCTGCGCCGCCTGGGTATCTGTCTCGCGGTTTTGTGTTTCCCAGGTGAAGCCCGTTTTCATCACAGCAAACGGCACACCCGCGCGTTCCAACAAATTACGCTCACCGCATTCCCACATGCCTTTAATAAACTGTACTACAGCAGCATTCATGCCATGGCCCACACACCGTGCAACGGTGCCAAAGCCTGAGGTAGACTTACCTTTGCCATTGCCAGTGATCACCTGCAAGATGCCTTTTTCTTCCTGTGCCTGCTCGATTTTGGCATCGACCTGCTCTTTCACTTTTTGCTGTCTTGCCTTATGTTTATCCTGTTTGTGTTCGCTCATGCTGTCCTCTGTTCACTGATTGCCAGAATTTTATCTATGTCTAAATGGGTTTCGCACATATCGGCCAGCCGTTCCAGTTGCTGCTCACGGTGTTCTGCCAGGTTGAATCCACTACCACTGTAGCGGCCATCGCTGGCCCAGCTCAGCACACAGGTCAGTCCCTCGGGACTATCAAACAGTCCGTGCAGATAGGTGCCAGCCAGCTGGTTATCCTCACTGATAAAACCATCAACTTGCCACCCTGATGGGTGCGCGTCAAACTGTAAAAAGGGTCGCGCTAATGCAGCCCCCTGAGTGATCCCACAATGGATCTCATAACCGCTCAGATGGGTCTGCTGACCGTTCAACAAACAGCTTGCCTGCACCTGAGTCAGGGTTTTATTTGTTGTCAGTTGGGTCTCAAAATCGGCCATCGCCAGACCTTGAATACTGCCCTGTGTTGACTCGACCTGCTGAGGGTCACAAATGGTATTCCCCAGCATCTGATACCCCCCACAGATCCCCAGCACTTTTCCGCCGTAGCGTACATGGCGTCGCAACTCACTGTCCCACCCCTCTGTGCGTAAAAAAGCCAGGTCGTTAAGCACATTTTTACTGCCCGGGATGATCACTAAGTCAGCTGCACCTATGGTTTCGGTGTGGCGCACATAACGCAGATCAACTTTGGGGTCTAATCGCAAGGTATCAAAATCGGTGTGATTGCTAATATGCGGCAGCAGCAGTACAGCCACTTTAATTTCGGGGTTGTCCATGCGATTTGCTATCGTCACGGCATCTTCCGCATCCAACGCCAGATCGTGTAAGTAAGGCAATACACCCAGTACAGGTTTGCCGGTATGCTGCTCCAGCCAGTCCAGCCCGCTCTGCAACAACGCAATATCGCCCCGAAAACGATTGATCACGAAGCCTTTCACTAAAGATTGCTCGTAGTCGCTGAGCAGCGCCAGGGTCCCAACCAGGTGAGCAAACACACCGCCTTTGTCGATGTCGGCAATGATGATCACCGGGCAATCGACCTCACAGGCAAACCCCATATTGGCAATGTCGTTCTCTCGCAGATTAATTTCCGCCGGACTGCCAGCCCCTTCTACCACACAAAGGTCATACTGTTCACTGAGCCTTTGATGTGAGGTCAGTACCGCCTGCATCGCGACTTTTTTGTAATCATGATACCCTGCGGCTTCCATGTTACTGAGTGCACGGCCATGCACAATGACCTGGGCACCCGTATCTGAATTCGGCTTGAGCAAAATCGGGTTTAGATCTGTGCTCAAGGGTACTTTAGCAGCCATGGCCTGTAATGCCTGAGCCCGGCCTATTTCTCCACCATCTGGGGTAACCGCACTATTGAGCGCCATATTCTGCGGTTTGAACGGTACGACCTCGATACCACGGCGCTGTAATGCCCGACACAAGCCCGCCACTAACGTGCTTTTTCCGGCATCTGACGTCGTCCCCTGCACCATTAACGTGTTCATACTCAATTGCCTCCTTTTAGCGTCAGTGGCAAACCCGCCATCACAAAATCGACTCTGTCTGCCAAAGCGGCGATGTCCTGGTGCAACCAGCCAGATTCGTCAACAAAGCGGCGACTGAGTTCACCAAGCGGCACTATGCCGTGGCCCACCTCATTACTGATCAGGATCACCCGAGCGCGAGTGGCACGCAGAGCACTCAGCAGCGCCGCGCGCTTGTGTTGAAATGCTGAGTAGGAGTAGTCACATAATGCCGTGGTTAACCACAAGGTGAGGCAATCAATCACCACACAATCACCTGGCGCAAGGCTAGCTAACACTTGATCCAGCGCCCAGGCCTCTTCTATAAGCTGCCAGTATGCCGGGCGCGATGCCTGATGATGGGCGATCCGCGCAACCATCTCCTCATCCCCGGGTCGTGCAGTCGCGAGATAAATTAACCGGGCCACTTTACCGTCGCTGAGCCAGCGTTCGGCTCTTTGCTCACCTAACCGACTCTTTCCAGAGCGCGCACCACCCAGAATAAATTCGACCCGACCCGTCATAACCAGACCACCAGACAAAATAAATACACCGTGACTTCCGCCAGTTGCTGTGCCGCGCCCAGACAGTCTCCCGTATAACCGCCGAGCTGGCGTTTAAACCAGTAAGCGCAGCCTGTCCGGCATAACCACAGTACGACAACCAGCGCAACGCACTGCCATAGGGTAAACAGTCCGGCAAACCAGCTCACTATTAGTAAAACTAAGCCACAGCTATAAAGTAACTGCTTACTTTTTGTAGAAAGAAACTGGGCAACAGGCTTAACTTTACTTTGCGCATCTGCCTGAACATAGTTCAGTTTACCAATGATACTGGTAGCCATAACCCGGCTCAGACCATGACCAAGCAGGATAGCTGCACATACATAAGCAAGTTGCTCACTTAAGGAGAGTAAAGCCTGAAACTTGGTAAGCAGTAACAGAACCAATGCCGCCGCACCATAGGTGCCAAGTCGGCTGTCTTTCATGATGGTGAGCTTATCGGCCACACTCCAGCCACCGCCAAAGCCATCCCAGACATCCGCAAAGCCATCCTCATGAAATGCACCCGTTATGATCAGCCCGGCACTCAGCGTTATTATTACCGCAATGCCGGCAGGCAACATAAAGGCTAACACACCATAGAGAAGGGCTAACAGGGCACCCAAGAGCACACCAACCCAGGCAAAGTAGCCGCTGGCCAGGTTGATATCCTGATCGCTGACCTCGCCCGACACTTTAACGGGAATACGGGTCAGAAAGATCACCGCCAGCTTGAATTGCCTTAGCTCACTCATGAGTGTCTACCACCTGAGTGACAGCCGCCGACTCAAAGCTGGCCATCTGATAGTAAAATGCCAGCGCACTTTGGCACAGGGGCAATGCCATTGCCGCACCGGATCCCTCACCCAGACGCATGTTCAGATCCAGCAATGGCTCGGCATTTAGCTCATTCAGCATGCGCCGATGTCCCTGCTCACCTGAGCAATGGGCAAACACCATATAGTCCTGACTGGCAGGTTCAATGCGACACGCCAGCATAGCCGCGGCTGTTGCAATAAAGCCATCCACCAGAATGACCTTTTGTGCACGAGCAATTTCCAGCATTGCACCAACCATCTGACAGATCTCAAACCCGCCCAGACGACGCAACACCTCTCGAGGATCATCAAGGGCATCGCCATGTAACAGCAAAGCCTGATCGATCAGTTGTTGTTTTTTCTCCACCACTTCTGCACTCACGCCGGTGCCACGTCCAACCGTTTCAGCGCCAGTCAACCCACTTAGAGCCGAGAAAATCGCCGCTGCGGCAGTAGTATTGCCGATCCCCATTTCGCCCAACGCAAACACGTTTGACCCCGAGTCCAATGCCGTCTGTACGGCTTCTTGACCATATAACAAGCCTTGATCAAGCTGTGCTTCACTCAGGGCAGGCTCAATATGCAATGGCCGGGTGATATGACCAAGGCGTTGTGACACAATACCCAATTCCGGAGCTGGCGCTGTCAAAATACCACAGTCAATCACACTCAGTTGCCAGCCAAGCTGAGCACACAAGACATTAATGGCTGCACCACCCGTGGCAAAGTTAGCCACCATTTGGCCGGTCACCTCGCTGGGTGCAATAGACACGCCCTCGGCTGCAATGCCATGATCTCCGGCAAATATCATCATCTGCGGCTGCACGATGGCGGGTTTTTCGGCTTCAAGTTGGGCGCGACTCATGCCCTGACTCAAAATGCTCACCAGCTGATGTGCCAATGTCTCAAGCTTACCCAGCGCGCCCTGAGGTTTGGTCTTCATATCTATGGTGTGCTGAATATAAGCGTCATGCTGGCGATTGAGTGATGGGATCATAAAGTCTCCTGTTAGGTCAGATGCTGGCAGCGCGCTTTTTGGCGATTAGCAGCGATAAGAAAAACACACTGCCGATGGCGGAGGTGATCACCCCAATCGGAAGCTCCTGATTGTCTATCAGAGTGCGGGCCAGCACATCGACCCACAGCATCATGAGCCCTCCAGATAAAGCGGTTGCCAACATACCCAGTGTACGAACCTGCGAAATAAAAAAGCGCACAATATGGGGGATCATCAAGCCCACAAACCCAACCCCACCGCAGGCAGCAACAATCACGGCCGTCAACATAGATGCCAGGATCAACATGCCCAGTCTTAGCCTGTGTACATTCACACCTAAGGTTACCGCGCTCTCATCACCGACTAACAACGCATTCAGGCTACGGCGCATCAGTAACATCACTGTACAACCTATCGACACGACCAGAGCGGGTAACCACAGCCATTGCCAGTCTGCTCGGCTGAAACTGCCCAGACTCCAGAATATAATGGCGCTAATGGCCTGCGGATCACTCCAATAGAGCAATAAGCTGGTAAAGGCAGAAAATAAAAAGGTCAGCGCGACACCTGACAACAACATGTTCTCGACCAGTGCTGTGCCTTTGTGAAACGCAATGAGCAACAACAGGCTCATGGCCACTGCGCTGCCGGCAAACGCCGCGCCGGATAAGGCCAGTGCGCTTTGCACCCCAAATAATGCAACCAACAACACCACACCAAATGACGCCCCGGAGGAAATACCAAATAAATACGGATCGGCGAGTGGGTTGCGGGTAACGGTTTGCAAAATAAGCCCGGCAATGGCCAGCCCGGCCCCCGCAAAAAAAGCCAACAAAGTACGTGGCAATCGCAGCTCAACCACAATCTTTTGATTCAATATACCATTGTCATAGTTGCTCAAAGCCTGCCAGACCTCGCCCCAACTGAGTGAAACCGCCCCGACAGACAGTGCGGTGAGCATGCTGGCTAAACAGGCACAGAGCAACCCGGGTATTAGCAAAGCCTTCATTGTTGATACCCGTAGTGATAACGAATGTGAGGCACACCCGACGCATTGCGACGAGGTCCGGGGACTGTCTCAACGTCAGCACAGACGCCAAAAACGTCACTCAGTAAACCCGGCGTTATGATCTCTAACGGGGCTCCCTGAGCAATCAGCTGACCTTGCTCCAGTACCAGCAGCTCATCGCTGAGTGCCGCAGCAAGATTAAGATCATGAAATGAAGCAATCACGGTCACCCCCATGGCCTTAGCCAGCTCCATGATCTGGATCTGATACTTCACATCCAGATGACTGGTAGGCTCATCCATGATCAGCAGTTCAGGCTGCTGTACCATGGCTCTGGCGATCATCGCCCGTTGCTTTTCGCCGCCCGACAGAGCATCAAATTGCTGTTGTGCTTTGTGGCTCAGGCCGACCCGCTCAAGGGCTTCCAGGATCAGTTGCTTATCCCTTGTATTAACAGCTGAAAACAGCGTTTTATGCGGCGTCACGCCCATCGCAACTACCTCGAACAGCGCCAGGTTGAACTGGCTGGGGATCTCCTGCAATACCACTGCCACCTGGCGTGCATAAGCGCGGCGAGGATAATCAGATAAAGGTTTTCCGGCGTAGCGTATCTCCCCCTCACTGGGATGCCAGTAGCGATACAGACAACGTAATAAACTGGACTTTCCTGCCCCATTCGGCCCGATCAGACCAATAAACTGGCCACTTTGAATGGCAAAATTAAGTGCTGTCAGAATAGGTTTGTCACCCAATGCCAGATTCAGGTTATGCACGGAGATTTGTGGTGAAGTCATACCGCCTCAAATGCAGGCAGCAGCGCAGAGCCAGCCATTCGCGTTGTCACGACTGGCGTTCTGAACTGACTTAAGTGCGCCCGCTTAAGTGTAGGTATTGGCCTTGGTATCTGGCTTCAGACTCTCAGTCTATTACAGTTGCGGGGACAGCTGAGGATTTACACCTCATTCCCAATGACTGCCAATACAATACGATGCTAAATTTAGGCCTTATTATGAAGTCCAGACGTCTAAAACACAACTTTCGGCCAGGCTTGACCGGTCTCATCAAAGAAAACCGATACTTTAACCATTTTGGCGTATCCGATCTCTGCACGAGACAAGTGACCATCAAACTCAGCAGGTAAACCCAGCCAGATGGCCAGTAATTGCTTAATAACGCCCGCATGAGTGACAATCGCCACAGACTCACAGGAGGGGCTTGCGGTGAACTGCTGCCACCAATCATATAAACGTAGGTGGAATGCCGACATGGACTCCCCATTTGGCGGGGTGTGCTGCCAGGGACTTTGCCAAAAGTCACCGATGCTAGGTGCTCGTGCTGACTGCCAGAGCGCGTCGTAGCGCTCTCCATCCCAGTCACCAAAATGCATTTCACTGAGTCGGGGTTCTATCTGCAGTGGCAAACCGGTGGTTTCACAAAACGTACGAGCGACCGTCTGGCATCGCTGTAATGGAGAGGCAATCACCTGTGCAATCCCATCACACGCCTCAAGTTGGGCATGCACTTGTTCATTGCCCGACGCGCTTGCGGACATATCAGTACTTCCAAGCAAACGGCCGGTTTCCCGAGGTTCACCGTGGCGAATAAAATACAGGGTTTGTTGCATCAGGCTATGGCACTGTTATTCGGGGTCCGAAACGTAAAAACGCAAGCCTGGGCTTGCGTTTTCGATGATGTCAGTGGATTAAAGAATTTGGTTTTCTTTCCACATTTGCTCTTTTGCGAGACGCTTTTTGCGTTTATCGCACGGGTCATCACAGTCACAGATCTTGTCGATACCCATAGAGCCCAGACCGCCACAACTGCTGGCCATTGATTTCTTTTGTACTATGACCCCGACAGCCATCGCAACGGCGATCAATAACAACAACCCAAAGGTAAGTAAAAATAGTGACATCTCAGGCCTCTTTTGCATATCCATCCGCTATCGCGGACTGGTGACGGTTAATTGTGCTCATTATATAACTAAACGCACCTAAGTTAAAACGTTCGCGATGCAGATCTCATTATAAATAAGGTATGAACGCACTACTGGCGTAAATCTCCAGACCTTCATCACTTTTGCTGATCAAATAGACTGGTAGGTTGTGTAACTCAGCGTACGCTCTCGCCCGCTCAGTCCCCATCACAGTTAGGGCCGTAGCGAGGCCATCGGCTGTCATCGCAGATGGGTGCAATACTGTTACAGACACCAGGTCGTGTTTAACTGGCTTACCCGTGCCCGGATCGATCAGATGGGTGAAGGTCTCACCATCCATTTCATAGAAAATACGATAGTCGCCTGAAGTCGCAACACTGTTCTTACCTGGCTCAATCACTTTATGGATTTGTCGTTGCCCAACCGGTGCATCCGGTTTTTCAATGGCAATACGCCAGGGCTCATCATCAGGTTTAGTGCCAGACAATCTCAGCTCACCACCAATTTCAACCATATAATTGCTGATACCGTGCGACTCGATCAGTTCTGCCACTTTATCTATGCCATAGCCTTTTGCCGTGGCAGAGAAAGACAATTCCAGATGATCCAACGTTTTGGCCAAACCATCCTCTGTCAGGGTCAGTTTATCGAGGCCAATTTGCTCACGCATTTGCGCCAGCTGCTGCTCAGAAGGTCGCTTGGTCGGACGCTTGTCAGGGCCAAACCCCCACAAATCAATTAAAGGTCCCATGGTGACATCCAGTGTCTGAGTTGACAAACCCAGTCGGATTGACTCAGCAATCACCTTCCTGAAATCATCACTGATCGGCATGACCTGGTTGGCAGCCAGACGATTAAACTGGTTGATCTCTGAATCTGGAATATAGGTCGACATAGATTGATTCACCGCTTTAAGCGCGGCCTCAACCTCAGTATGTAACTGCTCTTCAGTCAGTGTGCTTTGCTGTGGAAAAGCCTTAATGTTATAGGTTGTGCCCATCGTACTGCCCTGCAGCACAATAGGCTCAGCTGCTTTGTTTGCCTGGCCACATGCCACAAGCAGCATACTTAATAAGAAAATGAAACAGAACTGGCTCTGTCTTAGCATCAGTGTCATCCCTTGTGTTTCATACCAATTTCACTTAATACCTGTTCAATTTGACGGAGCAAATATGACGCTAACTGTGTTAAAAATTTCTCGTTTAGAACCTTTACCTAAGGTATAAGTTCGCAAATTTTTGCCTTGTTATCGAACATATTTTCTCGCCTCAAAATAGAGCACTTAATTAAGCAAATTGGTATCGTTTGCCAGTAACCCCCGCTCTGTACGGAGCGTTACCCATAAAAAAAGCCCCTCAGCATGACTGCTAAGGGGCTTCTATTTTATCTTAAAAACCACTTTAAGATCATATGTATTTCAGCTTAACCACCGAAGTCGTCAAGCAGGATGTTTTCATCTTCAACACCCAGGTCTTTCAGCATGTTGATAACCGCCGCGTTCATCATCGGTGGTCCACACATGTAGAATTCACAGTCTTCTGGTGCTTCATGATCTTTCAGGTAGTTTTCATAAAGTACGTTGTGGATGAAGCCTGTGTAGCCTTCCCAGTTGTCCTCTGGCTGAGGATCGGAAAGTGCAACATGCCACTGGAAGTTATCGTTTTCAGCCTGCAGGCCGTCAAAGTCTTCCACGTAGAACATTTCACGCTTAGAACGTGCACCGTACCAGAATGACATCTTACGATCAGAGTTAAGACGCTTAAGCTGGTCGAAAATGTGTGAACGCATAGGCGCCATACCAGCACCACCACCAACGAAGACCATTTCTGCATCTGTGTCTTTGGCGAAGAACTCACCGAACGGACCAGAAATTGTAACTTTGTCGCCTTCTTTCAGAGACCAGATGTACGATGACATCTTACCACAAGGCAGGCTCAGGTTATTAGGCGGCGGCGTCGCAATACGTACGTTCAGCATGATGATGCCGTACTCTTCCGGGTAGTTAGCCATTGAGTATGCACGGATTGTTTCTTCGTCAACTTTAGACTCCAGGTTAAAGAAGCCAAAGCGCTCCCAGTCCGGACGATATTCATCAGGAATATCAAAGTCTGCGTACTTAACATGGTGTGCAGGCGCTTCAATCTGGATGTAACCACCCGCGCGGAAAGGTACAACCTCACCGTCAGGGATACCCAGTTTAAGCTCCTTGATGAAGGTTGCTTTGTTATCATTAGAGATAACCGTACATTCCCACTTCTTCACACCGAAGATTGAGTCTTCAACTTCAATCTCCATATCTGTTTTCACTGCAACCTGACACGCCAGACGACAGCCTTCACGGGCTTCACCTTTGGTGATGTGATCAAGTTCAGTTGGCAAAATGTCACCACCACCAGAGTGTACGTGGACGCGACACTGGCCGCATGAACCACCACCACCACAGGCAGATGAAATGAAGATGCCAGCATCAGCCAGTGAGCTCAATAGCTTACCGCCTGGTGCAGATTTAATTGCTTTTTCAGGATCGCCATTAATGCCGATCATGATGTCACCGCTAGGTACCAGCTTCGATTTCGCTGCAATGATGATAAGTACCAACACCACAACGATAGCGATGAACATACTTACACCTAATACAATAGTTTCCATCGTATAGTTTCCTCGCTACCTTAAAGTGAAATACCAGAGAATGACAGGAAGCCGAAGCCCATCAGACCTACAGTGATAAAGGTAATACCCAGACCACGCAGACCATCAGGAATGTCAGCATACTTCATTTTCTCGCGAAGACCTGCTAGCAATACGATAGCAAGTGCCCAACCCACACCAGAACCTAAGCCAAAGATCACTGACTCACCGAAGTTCAGGTTACGCTCAACCATGAAGGATACCGCACCAAAGATTGCACAGTTAACTGTGATCAGAGGCAGGAAGATACCCAGAGCGTTGTAAAGTGCCGGGAAAAACTTGTCCAGAGTCATCTCAAGGATCTGTACAAGTGCCGCGATTACACCGATAAATGTCAGGAACTTCAGGAAGCTTAAGTCAGCTTCAGGGAAACCTAACCACTCAAGTGCGCCTGGTGCCAAAATAGCGTGATAAACAACGTTGTTGACTGGTACAGCAACGCCCAGTACGAAGATTACCGCAACACCCAGACCGAATGAGGTAGTGACTTTCTTAGATACAGCCAGGAAAGTACACATCCCCAGGAAGAAAGATAGCGCTAAGTTTTCAACGAAAACCGCTTTTACAAATAAACTCAGATAATGTTCCATCTCTCTCCCCTTATGCCTTAGCTTCTACTTGGTCTTTCTTCCAGGTACGCAGTACCCAGATAAAGATACCTACTAAGAAGAACGAGCTAAATGGCATAACCAACAGACCCATAGGCTGGTACCAACCACCGTTAGAGATTAGCGGCAGAATTTCAACACCGAACAGTGCACCGGCACCGAACAGTTCACGTACGAAGCCAATTGCGATCAGTACAACTGAGTAGCCCAGACCGTTACCGATACCATCCAGGAATGACATCAGAGGTGGCGACTTCATTGCGTATGCTTCGGCACGACCCATTACGATACAGTTGGTAATGATTAGACCAACGAATACCGTCAGTTCTTTTGCCGTGGCATAAACAAATGCCTGCAGCACCTGGTCTACAACGATAACCAGGGACGCGATGATGGTCATCTGAACAATGATCCGTACACTTGACGGAATGTGGTTACGGATCATAGAGATGAACAAGCTTGAGAACGCAGTTACCACAGTCAATGCAATTGACATGATCAATGCGTTTTTCAGGCTTGAAGTTACTGCCAGCGCAGAACAGATACCCAGTACTTGCAGTGCAATTGGGTTATTTGCAAAGACAGGTCCAAATAGGACTTGCTTCATTTCTTTTGAGTTAGCCATTAGTTCAATGCCCCTTCACGTACTTTCGCAAGGAATGGACCAAACGCATCGTCGCCTGTCCAGAACGTAAATGTATTTTCAACACCGTTAGACGTTAACGTTGCACCAGACAGACCATCTACTTTATGTACATCACTACCTGCAGTGCCTTTTACTACGTCGATTGGTAGCTTTTTGCCCTGCCAGGTTGCAGTCCATCTTGGGTTTTGGATTTCGCCACCCAGACCCGCAGTTTCAGTGTGCTGGTAGAATTTGATTGCCTGAATGGTTTCACCGTCCAGGTCCAATGCTACGAAGCCGTACATGATACCCCAAAGACCGTAACCCTGAATTGGCAGGATCACAGACTCAAATTTACCATTGCTGTTCTTAGCAAGGTAAACCGGAGACTCAGTCGTCATACGCTGAACGCCCGCAACGTCTTTTGCTTTTGGCAAAGCAACACTGCGCGCCGCATCGAACTTAGTCATAGTGAAATCGAATGAGTTAGGATCTGTGTCTACAAACTCACCGGTCTTCATATCTACAACGCGTGCGTCAATCACTTGATTGTAGGTTTCTGACACGTTCTCAACGTTCTCAACGCCAGCAGCCGCCAAAATGTTGCGCTGTACGTCTTCGATTTTGTTTGCCTGTTGCAGTGGGCGAAGCTGTACTGCCGCAAAAGATACGACAACCGCACACACTAAACATAAGCCAACAACAACGCCTAGCGTTTTGCCGATAGATTCATTGTTACTAGACACGTGCTAATCTCCTCTTCACATTAGACTGCACAACCATGTGGTCGAAAAGTGGTGCGAACAGGTTTGCGAACAGAATTGCTAACATCATACCTTCTGGGTATGCCGGGTTAACAACACGGATAAGCACGACCATTACACCAATCAATGCACCATATGCCCACTTACCTTTGTCTGTGAAAGACGCAGATACCGGGTCGGTTGCCATGAAGAACATACCGAATGCAAAGCCACCCAGTACTAAGTGCCAGTGCCAAGGCATAGCGAATACAGTGTTAGTTTCTGAACCGATCATGTTCAGCAGCATAGACATCACTACCATACCCAGGAAAGTACCCAGGACGATACGCCACGATGCGATACGAACATAAATCAGGAACAAACCACCAATCATGATAGCCAGTGTAGAGGTTTCACCTACTGAACCTTGAATAAAGCCGTAGAATGCGTTCCACCACAGTACCATGTTGTCATAATCAAGCGCGCCTGTTGCAGCCTGACCCAGGTAAGTTGCACCTGAGAAAGAGTCTACCGCTGTCCACACAGTGTCACCTGAGATGTCACCTGGGTATGCGAAGAACAGGAATGCACGACCAGCCAGTGCCGGGTTCAGGAAGTTACGGCCTGTACCACCGAAGACTTCTTTTGCTACCACAACACCGAAGGTAATACCCAACGCAACTTGCCATAGCGGGATCGTTGCAGGCAAGATCAGGGCAAACAGTACTGATGTTACGAAGAAACCTTCATTTACTTCGTGCTTACGCACTGAAGCAAATAATACTTCCCAGAAACCACCGACAATAAATACTGTCGCGTAAATCGGTAGGAAGAAACAGGCCCCGTAGAACATCTTTGCGCCCCAGCCAGAATCGGCTGTTAGCTCACCGCCAAACAGCTGGAATAATGCTGCCTGCCAAGTGTTTGCGATTTCAAAACCATTGCCAATCGCAATCGCTGCCTGGTGGCCAATGTTGAACATACCGAAGAACATAGCTGGGAATGTCGCCATCCAAACTAAGATCATGATACGTTTCAGGTCGATATTATCACGTACGTGAGTGCCGCCTTTGTTGACATAACCTGGCGTGTAGAAAACAGTTGCTACTGCTTCATACAGGGCATACCACTTCTCGTGTTTACCGCCAGGTTCAAAGTGAGGTTCAATGTCTTCTAAAAATTTCTTTAAGGCCATTTTAACCTTCCTTCTCGATTGTAGTCAGGCAATCACGCAAGATTAATCCATAGTCGTATTTGCCTGGACAAACGAAAGTACACAACGCCAGATCTTCTTCATCCAGCTCTAGCGCACCCAGTGAAATCGCGCTGTCCAAATCACCAGAGATCAGGTCACGCAACAACAGAGTTGGCAGGATATCAAGCGGCATTACACGCTCATAGTTACCAATTGGCACCATCGCACGCTTTGAGCCACCGGTAGAGGTGGTCATCTTGAACAGACGACTTGGCGCAAAGTGAGAGATGAAAGTACGGGTTACAGAGAACTTAGTACTACCTGGTGCGATCCAGCCAAACAGCTCTTTCTCGCGACCTTCAGACAGCACAGAAACCTGTACATGATAACGACCCAGGTAAGCATGAGGACCAGCGGCTGTTTTACCAGCTAACACAGAGCCAGAAATGACCCGGTTTTCACCATCTTCAGTTTCACCTGCAACTAAATCGGTTAACGACGCACCAACTTGAGTTTTAACAAGACGTGGATTCTTCACGCTCGGACCGGCCAAAGCAACAACACGGTCTGAGTAGATTTCACCACTTAGGAATAGCTTACCGAAAGCAATTACGTCCTGGTAACCCAGGTGCCATACTTGCTTGTTTGGACCGACAGCATCGAGATTGTGGATGTGTGTACCAACCAGACCAGCAGGGTGAACACCCGCAAACTCATGTACTTCTACCTGAGAAAGCGAAGAGCTCGGCACCTTACTGCCAGATTGCTTACAAACAAACACTTTACCGTCAGTCAGACGCGAAACTACAGCCAGACCAGCTTCAAACGCTTCCACGTTTTCAGCGATCACAACAGCAGGATCCGCAGCTAGAGGGTTAGTGTCGATTGCGGTAACAAAGATCGAGCTTGGCGACGCGCTAGGTACGGCTACACGACTGAAAGGACGTGCACGCAACGCTGGCCATTGACCCGATTCGATCAGCACTTCTTTCACTTTCTCACGATCCAGGTTGCCGAGTTCAGCAGCCGGGAACTTTTCAAAAGTGATTTGCTCATCGCCCTGTACTTCAATCACAACGGACTGAAGAACACGCTTGGCTCCACGGTTGATTTCTTTAACTACACCAGAGGCTGGCGCAGTAAACTTGACGCCAGGATTCTTTTTGTCTTCAAAAAGAACTTGGCCTTTCTTGACTTGGTCATCCACACGCACTCGCATGGTTGGACGCATACCAATAAACTCTTCACCCAACACAGCTACTCGTTTGACAGCAGAACCATCATGAATAACTTGCTGTGGTGCGCCCTCTATGGGTAAGTCCAGACCTTTTTTTATGTTGATCATACGCACTTGCATTACATTAACGGAAAGAAATTGATAAATCTTTACTTACCACGGCACTATTCTCTGAGTTGTATTGGAGTCAAAGAGCTGGCACAACATACACAAAGTCGGGCCAACCTGTCCGCAACGGGAACCAGCACCGTGGTATATAGTCCTTACATATTTCCGCAATTTTAACATTAATCGTACTGACTATGCGAGTGGAAATATGAAAATAATACGACTTAACAATGGATTTAGTTCATCAGGTGTCACTGCAAGAATCTAAATATAGACCAAAGTGGTATTGATGAGAAATTGACAGTCCTGCTGGGGGGCGTTTTCTTAATGAGGAGCGCGCAATGAAACGGACGAAATCAGTGATTTCGTCCGTCTGACGACTAGATTAGGTGGTTAATCTTAACCGCCGTATCCACGTCTGCATCATAGTCAACGGACTCGATGCCAAAGCCAAATAGCTTCAGGAATTCATTGTGATAACCGGCGTAATCAGTCAGCTCATCGATACTGTCTGTGTCGACTTTATCCCAGATCACTTTAATGCGCGCCTGAACCCCGTCTTCCAGCTCTTTGTAGTTTTGGAACAGGTGACCACCGTCATCAAAGCGTGGGGTCTCTCCGTACAGGTTTTCACTGAACAACCCTTGGATCTGCTCAATTGTCCCTTCGTAGGTACCGTCTTCTTTGGTCACTTTGAACAAAGTAGAGATATACAGAGGCATAATTGGGATAGCAGAGCTTGCCTGAGTCACGACCGCATTCAATGAAGCAACATAGGCTTCACCGTTTAAGTGCGCAGTTGAGGCTTTAATTGCATCTGTCGCGCGATCCAGGTCTTCTTTGGCTTTACCTATGGTCGCATGACCATAGATAGGCCAGGTCAGCTCTTTACCGATATAAGTGTATGCCGTGGTTTTAAACCCTTCAGCAAGCACATCCGCTTCTTTCAGTGCTTCCAGCCACAACTCCCAATCTTCACCGCCCATCACTTTCACGGTATTGGCGATTTCTTCTTCATTGGCCGCTTCAACGGTCACTTCATCAATGATCCGCTTAGAGGTATTCAGGTTCTTGGTTGTGATGGTTTGACCAATTGGCTTAAGCACCGATGAAAAGGTCTCGCCCGATTTAGGATCAGTACGGCGCGGCGATGCCAGACTGTAGATGATCAAATCAACTTTGCCCATTTCGGCCTTGATGGTCTCAATCGCTTTGGCTTTTAGCTCATCCGAGAATGCATCACCATTGATGTTCTTTGACCACAGGCCAGCCTCATCAGCGGCTTGCTGAAATGCTGCGGTATTATACCAACCCGCTGACGCAGGCTTTTTCTCTGTACCTTCTTTTTCGAAGAAGATACCCAGTGTTTTTGCACCAGCGCCAAAAGCAGCGGTGATACGAGAAGCCAGGCCATAACCGGTAGAGGCACCGATCACCAGGACATTTTTAGGGCCATTATGTATTGGGCCCTGCGCCTTAACATAAGCAATTTGTTCTTTTACGTGCTCAGCACAGCCCACCGGGTGAGCATTGGTACAGATAAAACCACGGATCTTAGGTTTGATGACCATGTCTATTCCTACATATTCTGTATTATGAAAACTGCGTTAGTTTAAATGCAGATCCTGCAAACACAGGTCTGATCACTCACTATCAAATTTCGAGCCGCCCAGACAGCTCGGTGAATCAGGGACTTCGCCATGCTGTTCAGCGTATTCTTCCGGGGTATAAGTATGAATGGCCAGCGCATGAATATGATGTGCCAACTCCTCTTTTAATACCTCATTAATCAAGCGATGACGTTGTAATAAACGCTGTCCCGCGAATTTTTCGCTGACAGCAATCACTTTGAAATGTGACTCGCTACCCCGGCTGTGCATATGACTTTCGTTAATAACATTGAGATGTTTGCACGCGATGGCGTCTGCGAGCTTACTGTAGATTTGTTGTTGCATTGACATAACTCACTCCCGATGCGGAGAAAATTTAGCTCATACTATACGCACTTATGCACCATTAACCAACTGTTCTGAATGTCAGGTTGATCCGCCCCTGGGTGACGCGTGCTTGTTTCGGCAATGCATGCTGATAGTCATGCTGACTGCGCCCCGTCATCAGTAACCCGCTTCCCGTCGGCAAAGGCAAAGTCAGGGTTTCCTGTGTCTGCTTATGACGAATTTTGAAATTGCGCGTCGCCCCCAGCGACATAGAAAAAATCGTCGGATTAATTCCAAGCTCAGCTTCATCGTCACTGTGCCAGCCCATGCTGTCCTGCCCATCCCGATACCAGTTAACAAGCAGTGCATTAAAGTCGTGACCAAACTGGCGACTCAGGCGTGCACGCATGGCGCTGAGTACATCCGGCCAGGGGGCATTCTCAAGCACAGTGCCCGAATAACCATATGACACAGACTTATCGGCAATAAAACACTGTAATCTGGGGATCGGTGTAGTACGACCAAACAAGGTAATCGTGGGCTGTTGCCAATCCAAGGAGGACGCCAGATGGGTATAAAGCGCAAGGCTTTTTTCAAAGCTCAGACAGGCTGGCAGGTATTCAAAACCCGGCGGCAATTGTGGTGTTTGCCCCGGCAAACATTCTTTGTTCAGTCTCGACATGCTATATTACGTGTTCTGTTAGTTCTGCTGCGCTTTGCTAGTGTGCAAGGTGATAGCACCAACCTTGAGTGAGATTCACCCCATCATGATCACCGACGCTGTATTGGCTGGCACGGCTCTGACCCTGCATCGTTTTCCCCTTGAGCAAAAAAACCGTAGTCTGCAAGCCTGGGATGCGGCCGACGAATATCTGCTGGATCATATTACCACAGCCTATCCGGATGCACGCGATATCCTAATTCTGAATGATGCCTTTGGCGCATTAAGCTGTACGCTGGCTGCACGGCTAAAAGATCACGCGCAGTGGCATATTACTCAGGTCAGTGATTCTTTTGTGGCGCAACAGGCAACCCGCCACAATCTGGCAGAAAACCAGCTGGAGTGGGTACTGGATGAAACTAAACTCACTCAGCTAGATAGTCTCGCAACCTTGCCGGAACAGTGCGACCTGATCCTCATAAAGGTGCCAAAAAATGCCGGACTGCTGCAACATCAGTTATCCCAACTCAGCCACCTCGCCGCGGGTATCCCGATTGTGGCAGCGGGTAAAGCCAAAGAAATTCATACTTCAACGCTAAAGAGTTTCAGTCACTTTATGCAACCGCCTACCACCAGTCTGGCGGTTAAAAAGTCCCGATTAATCTTTTGTACCACCACCGACAAACCCGTGACCGATAAGTTTCCGGTTAGCTGGGCGCTGGAAAACACCCCTTTCACAATACATAACCATGCCAATGTATTCTCCCGTGACTCTCTGGATATCGGCGCCCGGTTCTTTATGAACTATC
Source organism: Pseudoalteromonas rubra (assembly GCF_000238295.3). Taxonomy (NCBI): domain Bacteria; kingdom Pseudomonadati; phylum Pseudomonadota; class Gammaproteobacteria; order Alteromonadales; family Pseudoalteromonadaceae; genus Pseudoalteromonas; species Pseudoalteromonas rubra. The sequence goes on along the minus strand of NZ_AHCD03000020.1, from coordinate 510,980 downwards.
TGCCGGCAGGTAAAAAACCACTGCGGGTGATAGATCTGGGCTGCGGAAACGGCGTCATTGGCTTGCAAACACTGGCGCGGATGCCAAATGCACAGGTTACATTTGTCGATGAATCCGCCATGGCCGTTGCCAGTGCTCGCGAAAACGTCAGTCACAACCTCCCGGACAGAGTAGGTGACTGCCAGTTTATGCAAAATGATTGTCTCAGTGATTTTTCGCCTAACTCCACCGATCTGGTGTTATGCAACCCCCCGTTTCATCAGGCACAGGCCATTACCGATCACATTGCCTGGCAAATGTTCTTACAAGCTAAACATACGCTGAGAAATGGCGGAGAATTGCGGATCATTGGCAATCGCCACCTTGATTACCTTGATAAGTTGCAGCGCCTGTTCGGGAATTGTAAGGTGATAGGCAATAATAAAAAGTTTACCGTATTAAGTTCTATTAAAAGGAGCTAATCATGCGCTTAGCATTTTCTGCATCTCTCTTTGGTGCAGCCCTCAGTTTACTCGCGGGGTGCAGCAGTGCACCTAAAACTGTGATCCTTAACCCCAGCTATCAGGGTGGTAATATCAGCCAGTTATCGCAAACCCTGGCAATTAAGGTGATCGACAATCGAACAACCAAGTTCACCATTAAAGTACTGGAGCAAGAGCCTGCGGTTTACCTTCCGAATGCAGAGCTGCCTGTCATCTTAAACAAACTATTGGCTCAGGCACTTGAGGCCAACGGGGTGACGCTGTCATCACAAAGCGATACTCAGCTGACACTGCGCATTCGCACCTTTATTGCCAAAGTTGATGAAACGCTCAGTCGCCATGAAAGTACAGCACAGGCCGAATTTGTTATAGAAGCAAGTAAAGGGCAACGCACATTTACCAAGCCCTTCACTGGTGAAGCAATATTCAGTAAACCACTAAAACATGACCAATCTCAGGTAGAGGGGCAACTAAACCGCCTTGCTGAGCAGGTGGTCACTCGCATGCTGTCGGATAAAGAATTAATCAACTTTTTGCAACAATAAAAGGCTAAGCTATGCTCCGTATCCTGATCCTGTTGACATTACTACTGACGAGTAGTTTCTCATTTGCGAACAATAAAGAAGGGCGCTTTGTCCAAAAAGATAACCTGTTTCCTAAAGTTCAGCTCAATACCTCACTGGGCAAAGTGATCGTAGAACTGGATCGCTCCCGTGCCCCGATCACAGTCAATAACTTTCTCACTTACGTGATCAACGGTGACTATAAAGGATCTGTCTTTCACCGGGTAGAGCGGGACGAAGCCAACGAGCGTGATTTCGTGATCCAGGGCGGTGGCTATGATAAAGACTATGATGGCATGTTCGAGCGTCCCGCAATCTTTAACGAGAGCGGCAACGGCCTGAAAAATAATATGTACACCATTGCCATGGCTTATCAGGACAATAAGCCACATTCAGGGACCCGCCAGTTCTTTTTTAATATGGATGACAATGACCACCTTAACCCCGGGCGCGGATGGGGTTTTGCAGTATTTGGTAATGTCGCGGATGGCTTCGATACACTCGACAAAATCATGCAAGTCGAGACAGACTACAACAAAAAGCTGGGCTATACCTTTATCCCCAAAACACCTGTGATCATCCACAGCATAGAAATGCTGCCGGAAGAGACCTTCGAGTAATCACTTATCAGTATCGCCTTGCTCCATAACAGGGCGATATTGGATTGGAAAACACTATGATCATTTCATCCAGCCTGCGTGACTATGCCAGCTACTATCGCGATAAACGCCTGCTCACGGTCTTTGCTTTTGGGGTCAGTCAGGGCTTCCCCTGGGTTTTAATTGGCTCAGTGATGTCTGCCTGGCTTAAAGACGAAGGGCTTAGCCGCAGCATGATAGGGTTATTCGGCATTGTGTTCAGTGCCTACACCATCAACTTCTTGTGGTCCCCGCTGCTGGATCGGGTTCGTCTGCCATTGCTGACGAAATGGCTGGGGCAAAGACGCAGCTGGATCGCGGCCGGACAACTGATTGTTGCACTGTCAGCACTGGCTTTAAGTCAGGTTGACCTCACAACCGATCTTTATCTGGCTGCATTATTGTGTTTCATTATTGCCCTGAGTGCTGCTACCCATGATATTGCAATAGACGCCTATCGGATTGACATCCTGCCACCAGAAGAAAGTGAAAAATCCACCGCTGCCGCCGCGATGGCCACATCTGGATGGTGGAGTGGCTACGCCCTGCTTGGTGCCATACCGTTTTTTGCGGCAGACTTACCGGGTGTCAGCTGGCCCGAGATATACACACTACTGGCAGCCATTATGCTGGCGCTATTAGTGGTCACACTCAGTGCCCGTGAACCTCAGTCTCACCGGGAGCACACACAGCAACAACTACAAGCGCAATATCAGTCCCGGCTTGGCGGGCTGGAACACAATCGACTGCAGCGCATTCTGGCCTGGCTGGCTGTTACCCTGGTTGAGCCGTTTCGCAGCTTCTTTAACCGCAATGGCGTCAAAACGGCTCTGGCCCTGTTGGCCTTTATTTTTCTGTTCAAAATTGGTGAGGCCTTTCTGGCACGCATGTCTATCGTGTTTTACAAAGAGATTGGCTTTAGCAACAGCCAGATAGCTCAGTATTCAAAACTGGGAACCGGTCTTATCACGATTATTTTTGCGTTTCTGGGTAGCATCTTTAACCACAAATACGGCATTGTAAAAGGCCTGTTTATCAGTGGCGTTGCCATGGCGGCATCTAACCTGATGTTTTCCTGGATAGCCGTTGCAGGTCCCAAGGAACACCTGTATGCCCTCGCTATCGTCATCGATGGGTTTACCCAGGCCTGGTCGCTGGTCGCCATGGTGGCCTTCATTTCGATGTTATGTGATCGCGCTTTCAGCGCAACCCATTATGCACTGCTTGCCTCACTCGGTAGTCTCGGTCGTACCGTGCTCTCCAGTTACAGTGGTGTCGTAATAGATGACTGGTTGGGGGGAAACTGGGCGGTATTCTTCGCGCTGACAGCACTGATGGTCGTGCCTTCTTTGATATTCTTGTATGCAATCCGTCATAAACTCTATCAAATAGAACGGAATTATCACAATCAGGGAGAACAAGGGTAAGAAAAAAACGTGGCGTTTCTGGTCCATGCTAAAGGGATAGAGGTGCAGTTCCTTGCACCTTCACTCATACTGGCAACGCCAGTGGCTTACATCTGCTCTTCTTTGATCAGAGCCAGACCTTCATATGGGTCGACTTCAAGCGCTTCACAGTAACGCAGAAATTCAATCACGTCTAAACGACGTTCCTGATTCTCAATTTTGCCAATGAAAGAATGTGGTGTACCTAACACCTGGGCCAGACTGCGCATTGTATGACCTTTCTCGTGACGCTTTGATTTTAGCCACTTAGTCAACTTACTGTTTTCCTCAGAAGAAACCGTTTTCCCCATCATAATAAAACATCTCCTACTCGATGATTAATTAATGCTGCCGTACGAAATTTGCCCGTCTCGACCGGCAGCTTGTTTTATAACAGGACACATAAGCTGGGCATAAAACACCCAATTTGCCTGCCCTGTTCCTATGTACCAAATTAGGTATAGACGATCTTTTCTCTAACACCTAATTAAATTTGCAACTTTCTTACCTAAAATAGAGAGGTAAGATTACTGTGACACTTTAACAAAAATTTTATATCTTGTACCAGTATACGAAATAATTTATTTTTTCTTTAAAAAATAGTGGTTTAGCGCTAATCTGTCATAAAGTAACAAATTTTGGGAGAATTTTTGATGATCCGGCTCATATTTTTGCTACCCATTTTGCTCTGTCTGGGTTGGTATTACTTTTTACGTGTAAATGGCGTACCACTCAAACAAGGCAAACGCGGATTCATCTATATTCTCGCTTTTTCCACTCTGGTGCTGGGATTTTTTGTTCTGATGATCCACCTTACCAACCCGGGATAGCCAGCATCGTGCTGACTTAAACACCCGTGTTTTGGTCATATACAGGTACTTTAGCAAACTGTACAGAAAAAAGATGGTCGCTTTTGGTCTAATTTTAGATACAAAAAGGCCATGCTTGTGCATGGCCTTTGAGAATAAAAATACTACATCGGGACGGCTTTATACGCTGAAGCTCGCACCACAACCACAGGTGGTGGTTGCGTTAGGGTTGCTGACAAAAAAGCGCGCACCTTCCAGGCCTTCAGTGTAATCAACCTCACCATCGACCAGATACTGAATGCTCATTGGATCTACCACCATGGACACTCCGTTTTTCTCAATTTCCAGGTCACCCGGATTGGTTTTTTCGTCAAAGGTAAATCCGTACTGGAACCCAGAGCACCCACCGCCGGTCACATACACTCGCAGCTTAAGGTTAGGGTTTTCTTCTTCTGAGATAAGTTCTTTCACACGGCTGGCCGCCGCGTCGGAAAATTTAATTGGTATCTGATCAGACATGTGTATTCGACCCCTGTACATTTAATAGCGGAATTATCTAATACCTGACTATTTTAATCAAGTATAGACTGGCACTCATCCAGCAACGATCTCCATATTCCCTCCTCTGCGTTACCTAGTCGTCTGATTTACTTAATTACAAGGACTTAGATTATTTGATACACTTATCCACCAAGTGTACTATGCTACTTCTGCTGTCTTCCCGGAAATCAAACACCACGGCGCTGACGCTGGCGAGTGTTCGGGCATTATGAAACACCTCAGAAATTGAGCTAGTACAGGCAGCCAGGCAGCACAACTGCACTCGCAACAAATCAGATTCTCAACAGGCCAATATTGTATGTCGTTCGATAATGTACGCCGTCGCTTAGCGAAACCCAAAACTTCCATTCAGCTTTGCTTACTGGGAATTGGTGCCGGCTTAATTGCAGCAATATTGATCATCTTATTTCGTCTCACCATCATGCTGGTGCAAAGCACTTTTTTAGACAGTCCAGATGATTTCACCACCTTACCGGATCACCAGCGCATACTGCTACCTGTCGGTGCCGCGTTACTGATCGCCCTGTTTGCCAGTCTGACCGGGTTTAAACACTATCGCCTCGGCATCCCGTTTGTGATCTATCGTATCAAACAGCATTATGGACAAATGCCCATCTGGAACTCGGTCAATCAATTTTTCGGCGGCGCTGTGGCACTCATCAGTGGCTTTTCAGTCGGACGCGAAGGTCCATCCGTACACATGGGCGCGACGGGAGCCAGTATTCTGGCCGAACGCCTGCATTTACCCATGAACGCAGCCCGGACATTGGCTGGGTGCGGTGTTGCAGCAGGCATTGCGGCTTCGTTTAATACCCCCCTGGCCGCCGTCATCTTTGTCATGGAAGTGGTACTGCGGGAATACAAAATTCATATCTTCGTGCCAATCATGCTCGCAGCGGTGACTGGCGCCCTGGCAACACAATACGTGTTTGGCCACGACCTGGAGCTATCACTCATCAGTGTTTCGACACTGTCGTTCTGGCATTATCCGTTTTTGATTCTGTGTGGTTTTGTGCTGGGTGCCATTGCTTTTGCATTTAATCAGAACCTGATGATGATCATAAAAACCTTTAAACCTATCAGCATGTTTCCGCGCCTGATGCTGGCCGGATTACTGGCCGGACTGATAGGCTACCTGGTGCCGGAAGCCATGGGCTCGGGTATGAGCGCAATTAAAATTGCCGTGGAAACGCCCGGCGAGCTGCAACTGCTGACTACCATTTTGATTGCTAAACTGCTGGCAACCATCTTTGCCATTGGCCTGGGGATCCCCGGAGGGATCATAGGCCCGGTCATCGGACTGGGAGTCTTGATTGGTACCTTAATGGCATATTTTGCTCAGTATATTTCTCCTGACGTCAGTGTTGCCGGAACCTACGGTGTTCTGGGCATGGCCGGGCTGCTAGCTGCGACATTGCATGCCCCCCTGGCAGCCCTGACCGCAGTCATGGAGCTGACCTCCAGCCCTCAGATCGTCGTGCCCGCTATGATTGTAATTTCCTGCGCTTATGTCACTGCATTACAAGTCTTTGGGAATCGTTCGATTTTCTTACAGCAGCTGGATTTCCAGGCGCTGCCCTACCAGGTTTCCCCAGCCAAAGAGGCACTGCAAAAGGTTGGGATTATGGAAGAAATGGACGAGGGCTTTAAACTCCTCTACTCGGACGATAAAGACCAAATCAAAGAGACCTTGTCGGCCATCGACAGTCAGACGCCACTGATAGTGTACGACGAGGAGCATGGTTATCGGCTGGCAGAGTATGACCTCAGCCTGATCTCAGAGCAGAGCATGACCATCACTTATATCGAACTACAAGGGCTGAGCACACAAGCCACGCTGGCTGACGCATTTGATATCCTCAAAGACAAGCGCTCAGGCGCCGTCTATGTGTATAATCAAAAAAATAACGAACAAATTATGGGCCTGCTCCGGTGGGATCAGATCCGCCATATTCTCACTATGAGAAACAGCTTGCTGTAATTGTGATTTTAGACAACCCAGAGGTTTTATGACGACGATACTTGTGTACAAAGCGCTACACATCTTTTTTATGGTTGCCTGGTTTGCCGGGATATTCTATCTGCCAAGATTGTTTGTTTATCACGCGATGACAGACGAAAAGCCCTGCTCCGCGATGCTTAAAATCATGGAGCGACGCCTGCTCTATTTTGTCACGCCTTTTGCGATACTCACCGCAGTATTTGGCGTATTGCTCATCACCAGTTATGGCCGGGAGTGGTTTCGCGCCAACCTGTGGCTACATTACAAACTGATACCGGTCATTATGCTCTATTTGTATCACGCTTATTGCTTCAAGCTGCTGGCAGATTTTAAACATGACCGCAATCAACGCAGTGACCGATTCTATCGCATCTTTAACGAGTTTCCGGTGATATTACTGCTGATCATCATCCTGCTCGCCATCTTGAAACCGGTTTTTTGATATCAGTCTGTGACGGCGACTTAGCCGTCATTTTCCACGCCTAAAAAACAGATTTGTGCTATTATGTCGCTCCAGTTACTCAACGCAGCGTGCCTGATGCGCCCTGTTTTGCGAGCTCGGTTAGGAGCGCTCCCCGCCTCCTGTTGTCAATCTGTGATTAGGAATCGCCGCATGTTAAGTTTCCAAGGTGAAAACATCCTCTCCGTCAACGAACTCGACAGAGAAGCCATTGAGCTGATTTTCAATGTTGCTAAGAAAATGGAACCCTACGCTAAAAAGTACAAACGCACTAATGTGCTAGAAGGTGCAGTCTTAGCCAATCTGTTTTTTGAACCCAGTACCCGAACGCGTGTCAGTTTCGGAACTGCTTTTAACCTGCTGGGTGGTACGGTCCGTGAGACCACAGGTATGCAAAGTTCCGCTTTAGCAAAAGGGGAATCCCTGTATGACACCGCCCGCGTGATCTCCGCTTATGCTGATGCCGTCGCAATGCGCCATCCGGATGCTGGCTCAGTTGCGGAATTTGCCACAGGCTCAGACGTCCCGGTGATCAACGGCGGAGATGGACCAAATGAACACCCAACCCAGGCACTGCTGGATCTGTTAACCATAGAGCGTGAACTGGGCCGCTTCGAACGCGGCATTGACGGGATGCACATCGCCCTGGTTGGTGACCTGAAATATGGCCGTACCGTTCACTCACTGTCTAAATTGCTATGCCACTATAAAAATGTACGCTTTTCTATGGTCGCCCCGGACGGCTTGCAAATGCCGGACTATATTCTGGATGCCGTCAGCAACGCAGGTCACCGCATTGAACTGGTCTCAAAAATGGAGGGCAACCTGGCTGCGGACATCGTCTATCAAACCCGCATTCAGGAAGAACGCTTCCCGTCACAAGAAGAAGCCAATAAATATCGCGGTGGTTTTCGTATCAGCCAGGCCATTTACGATGCGCACTGTAAGCCAGAGTCCGTATTGATGCACCCGCTGCCCCGTGATAGCCGTGGCGATGCCAATGAACTGGATAACGACTTAAATAATAATGACAACCTGGCCATCTTCCGTCAGGTTCAAAATGGCGTGTTGATCCGCATGGCGCTATTTGCACTGACACTGGGCGTTGCCGACAAGGTTGAGCAATATGAAGTAGACGTGCCCTGGTTCAGCCGCAAACGCGAAGCCTAATCTACTAAATTCGTTTCATGACCTGAGGTATCGAGTTTTATTACCGATACCTTATGTACATAACAAAGGACACATTATGACAATCAGTCAAGACCTCTTCTCTCGTGCCCAGGAATCTATCCCGGGTGGCGTTAACTCACCGGTCCGCGCGTTTAACGGCGTCGGTGGCACGCCTCTGTTCATTAACAAAGCAGAAGGCCCGCACACGTTTGATGCCGATGGTAAACGCTACATCGATTATGTTGGCTCCTGGGGTCCGATGATCCTCGGCCATAACCACCCGCAAATTAAGCAGGCTGTGCTGGATGCGGTAGAAAATGGTCTGAGCTATGGTGCGCCGACTGAGAGCGAAATTCTGATGGCTGAAAAAGTCAAAGCACTGGTTCCTTCCATCGACAAAGTGCGAATGGTCAGCTCAGGGACCGAAGCCACCATGAGTGCGATCCGCCTGGCACGTGGCTACACGGGCAGAGATAAAATCCTGAAGTTTGAAGGCTGCTACCACGGTCATGCCGATTCACTGCTGGTTAAAGCTGGTTCTGGTGCGCTGACTATGGGTGTACCAAACTCACCGGGCATTCCGGCAGACTTTGCGAAACACACACTTACCGTGTCTTTCAATAATCTGGACGAAGTGAAAGCCATTTTTGCCCAATACCCGGACCAGATTGCCTGTATTATCGTCGAGCCGGTGGCTGGTAACATGAACTGTATCCCACCAGTTGAAGGTTTCCTGGAGGGTCTGCGCGAGATCTGTGATACACATCAGTCCGTGCTTATTTTCGATGAAGTCATGACAGGCTTCCGAGTGGCATTGGGTGGCGCTCAGGCCTATTACAATATCGAGCCAGACCTGACCTGCCTGGGTAAGGTTATTGGTGGCGGTATGCCAGTGGGTGCCTTTGGTGGTAAACGTGCCATTATGGACTACATTGCACCGGTAGGCCCGGTTTATCAGGCAGGCACCCTGTCTGGTAACCCTATCGCTATGGCTGCTGGTCTCAAGGCACTTGAGCTATTGTCAGAGCCTGGTCTGCACGATGCACTTGAAAGTAAGAGTAAGCAACTGTGTGATGGATTCCAGCGCGCTGCGGATGCCGCAGGCATTGCCCTGACTACCAACTATGCCGGTGGCATGTTCGGTTTCTTTTTCACCGATGCCGAGCGTGTTGATACCTATCAGCAGGCAACTGAGTGCGACCTGGAACGCTTCAAGCGCTTTTTCCATCTGATGCTGGAAGAAGGCGTGTATCTGGCACCATCCGCATTCGAAGCCGGATTTGTCAGCACCATGCACAGTGATGCAGACATTGCTGAGACAATCAAAGCGGCTGAACGCGCATTTGCTAAGCTAGCAGCTTAAACAAGCTCGCTCAGTTCAGTGAGATGAAAAAGCCCTGCGGGGCTTTTTTTGTTTTTGGCAGTAAAAACTTTCAGGGCTTTGAACTATTCTTTGTTTATACCCGGTCTCTTACAAATGACTTATAAACAAAGATAAAATTATGACAGGACTCAGATCAGCCGCTAGCCCCGCGATTGCCTTTATGGCACAGCTAAAATACAAAACCAAAATCAGCCTGGTATTTGGTATTCTTTTAGTACCCCTCAGCCTGAGCTTATTTTTTCTTAACTCAACCCTGACTCAGTCGATTCAGGTGAGTCAGCAGCAGCGTGCTGGCTTACAATTTTATCCGCCCATTTTAGAAAACCTGTTAAACCAACAAGCCCAGCGCAATGCTCAGGTTTTGGCACGTAGTCCATTTGCCAAAGGCGTTAAGCCAGGTGACGAGCTGGAGCATTTATCCATTGCTTCTAAGCTGGCGATAGACAATGATCTGAGCCGCTCTTACCTCAACCGCTCTTTGGTGGAATCACTGCCTAATGTGATCACTCAGGTGAATGGCATCGCTGAGCAGGCAAATAAGATCATCAGCAGCGGCCGTTTCACGCCCGATACCTTCATCGCGTTGTCAAATCTGAATAAAGTACTCCCGCTGGTAAAAATGCAGTTGAACAACAAGTTGGAAGTCGCTACGGCCAACAACAAACAGGTTAGCAAGCGACTTCAGGATAAGATTACAGCGTTAAACCGCGCGCTGGATAACTATCACCGCACCATTAACGATAAACTGCTGGAGCCCGACGACATCGAACTGACCAGTGGCGCCTTTAGCAGCGTACATCGCGAGGTACTCACTCAGCTGACCGGCCTGATCAATGCAGCCACACCCACTCTGAAAACCTTGCTCGATGAAAAGCTCACTAATGAGCGTCGGATCCGAAACCTGGTCGCACTGGCATCTATACTCAGCTTGCTACTCGCCTTGTATCTGATGCTGGGTTTCTATTTTGCAGTTGTAGACACCATTGCGGAATTTTCAGCTTCAGCGCAGCAAGCATCTGGTGGTGATTTAACGGCACGAGCACAGCCGCGGGGCAAAGATGAGCTCAGCGACATCCTGCGCCAGTACAACGCCGTGCTGGACGCCTTCGTCCATTTACTGGGCAATGTCAGAACGACCTCAACTGATTTATATGGCGCCACCGATAAACTGCGCCAGATAAGTCAGGACACCCGAGAAGATGTGGCACAACAGCAAGCCAAAATCCAGACCGTGCATCAGGCACTCAGTGAAATGGCCAATGCCGCCGATGCCGTTGAAACCTCCGCACACCACGCCACTGAGCTTGCAGCAACCGCGGCACAACAAGTCAAACAAGGGAGTGAAAATACCACCCGACTGGCAGAACATATGACGGTGTTACAACGTGAATTCGAAGAAAGCCGCATTGCACTGGATAAGCTTGCGCAAGACAGCCAGGACATCAGTAAAGTCAGTCTGGGGATCAGTGAAATTGCCGAACAAACCAACTTGCTGGCGCTTAACGCTGCTATTGAGGCTGCCCGGGCTGGAGAGCAGGGCCGAGGCTTCGCGGTTGTCGCGGATGAAGTCCGTACACTGGCGCAAAGAACGCAGCAACAGACCGAAGAGATCCACTCTATTATCCACTCACTACAACAAGCCTCTAACGACACTCAGAAGAAAATGCTCAGCAGTGTTGAAAAAATGGAGCAAGGTGTCAGTGCAGCTACGGAGACTAACCAGGTGTTGAGTGCCGCAGAGCAAAGTATGGCTGACATCGACCAGCAAGGCCATGTCATCAGTGATCAGGTAAAACGTCAGGCAGTCGCCACCCAACAGGCGCTGGTAGAGTCGAGTGAAATCAGTCATCTGGCTGACCATACACTGAGCTCAGCAGAGGCCACACGGGGCGACGCTCAGCAACTCAGCGATATGGCAGCAACCTTAAAGCAACTCATCGCTAAATTCAGAACTTAACTGACTGCCCTCCGGTGTTTGGCTCTGGCTCAGCCACATCCCGGCCGGGGGTTAAATTCCTCAATGCGAATAGGTAGCTGAATAGTCGGCCCACAATGCGGTGCAGCCTGCTCACCCGTTTGTTCGTTGACAAACGCCCAGCGCACACCCGCTGGTCGCTGATCCGCAATCGCCTGTGGATTCAGAGGTTTTAAATAACGGATATAGAGCTCCAGCGCACCGCGCCCGCCAGTCAATTTAGCAGGCTTATTGTCGTCCCGGCCAATCCAGGTGACCGTCACCGTATTATGATCAAACCCGGCAAACCAGCTGTCTCTCAATTCATTACTGGTGCCCGTTTTACCCGCCAACTGAATAGAAGGAAAATGCTGATTTAATCGCTTGGCAGTGCCGCTTTTGGTGACTCGCTTTAGCCCATAACGGGTCATGTACATGGCTTCCTGGGAAAACCTGGGTTGCCTGGCAACACGATGCTGATACAGACGCTTACCTGTGGTATTCGTAATGGCAGAAATGCTCGTCAATGGCGCATATTGGCCGTTGGCTGCCAATGTGGTGTACATTTGAGCCACATCAAAACTTGATAACTCTACAGCCCCTAACAGCATAGAAGGATACAAAGGAATATCACTGTCGACACCTAGCTGTCCTATGGTTTGGGCAACAGAGTCGACACCGACATCCAGACCCAGGTTAACCGCTGGAATATTGATGCTCTCACTGAACGCACGATACAAAGGTACCGATCCCCGGAATCGATGGTCAAAATTTTCCGGTTGCCAGGTTTTCCCCGCTGCATTAGTCACCTGTAATGGCGCATCCTCCAGCAAAGTGCCCAGGTTATAGCCTGGCTGCTCAAGTGCTGACAAGTATATCGCAGGCTTTACCAGAGAACCCACATTACGACGGGTGTCCAGCACCCGGTTGAACCCGGAATAACGAAGCTGACGCCCCGCCACCAAAGCTGATACGCCGCTTTTTTCGGTGTTCACAGAAATCATCCCCACTTCCAACTGGGCGGTCGAAAAGCGCCGTTCCAGGTAGGGCAAACCTTCACTGACCGCCTCTTCCATGGCGGATTGCTTTTGCAAATCAAAATACGTAAATATCCTGATCCCCGCATTCACGACGTTTTCATCTGGCAACAATTGCTGAAGTTCGCGATTCACCAGCTCCAGATAACCCGGGTAAGTTTGCATCAGACTTTCTTTCAGAGGCTGAATTGCAACAGGCCGCTCAAGCGCCTGACGATACTCATTGGTGGTGATGAGGCCATTTTCTGCCATCAACCTGAGCACCAGGTCGCGTCGTTCCATGGTCCGCTCCGGATATCGACGCGGGTTGTAATAAGACGGGCCTTTCACCATAGCCACCAGCATGGCTATCTGATCAAACTCCAGCTCATCGACGGGTTTTGCAAAGTAAAACTCCGCTGCCAGACCCATGCCATGGACGCCCTGGTTGTAAGCCTGACCGAGGTAGACTTCGTTAAGATAAGCTTCAAGAATTTCATCTTTGCTGTAACGGAAATCAAGAATGAGGGCGATAAAAGCTTCATTGATCTTGCGCAGCAAAGAACGTTCCCGGGTTAAATAAAAGTTCTTTGCCAGCTGCTGGGTCAGGGTACTTCCCCCCTGCACTGTGCGTCCTGCGCGAATATTGTGGTATAAGGCGCGCATAATCGACCACACAGACACCCCGTGATGTTCATAAAAAGCCCGATCTTCAACCACCAACAAGGTGTTTTTAAGAATATCCGGTATTTTGTCCAGTGGCACAAATTCCCGATCCTGACGACTTTCATTGCCTATTCGAGCAATTTGTACCGGCTCAAGTCTGGCACTCTCAACTCGCCGCCCCTGATCATTCACAATACTGGCCAGCTTTTTACCAGCAAAATTGAGGGTAAAGATACGCGCCTGCTCAACCCCGTCATAAAACTCAAAGGAGCGGCGATACACGGTAATCGTACGACCCTGCACCACAAACTGGCCCGTATGTTTAATGCGGTTTACCCGCGAGTAATTGAGCCGCTCCAGTTCCCAGATCACTTCCTGCTCAGCCAGATATTGATCCGGATAAAACGCCATAGCGCGGGCATACACCTGTACAGGTAACTGCCACTTGTTCCCTTCAAACTGACGGCTGACTTTGGCATCGAGATAAACCACATACCCTGCAACCGCAAATACCATAGCCAGACTCAGCTTCCAGCACAACGACCACAGCGTGCTCAGTGTCCGGTTACGCAATGTCCGTAAGCGTTGCTTAAATGAGGAAGCGGAGTTAGCGGTCTTTTTTTTGCCTGATTTGGCCGATGATTTACGGGTGGACTTGCGAGGTTTGCCTGCTGCTTTTTTGTTGTCTGCCATTGACCGTGGAATGCTTACTGAGAGTGAATAGATGCTAGATTATCTCAGATTAACTGCCGCTTAAACCAAAAAGCGCGATAAGCCGCGCTTTTTGGTGAATTCTTGCTTACTTATTGCGAATGGTCACAAATTCTGGGTACGCATCTATGCCACAGTCATGCTGGTCCATACCACTGAGTTCTTCTTCTTCACCCACCCGGATCCCCATCAAGGTTTTGATGATCCCCCAGACGATGTAAGACGCGATAAACACAAAGCCCAGTATGGTCACCAGGCCGATGGCCTGAGTCATAAAGCTGGCATCACTGTTCGAGAAAGGTACCATCATAATGCCCAGCGCCCCGCACACACCATGCACTGAAATGGCACCAACCGGATCATCTATACGCAGTTTATCCAGTGCCACGATGCTGAATACCACCAAAGAACCACCCAGCATCCCCAAAATACAGGCCAGCATCGGTGTCGGTGACGCAGGCTCAGCGGTAATGGTCACCAGACCAGCCAATGCACCGTTCAGGATCATGGTCAGGTCGGCTTTTTTCCACATCAGCTTACACACCACCAATGCTGCAATCGCACCTGCTGCCGCCGCAGCATTGGTGTTTACCATGATCTGGCTGACTGCGATGGCATTGCTTTTGTCTGCGAGAAACAGCTGAGAGCCACCGTTAAACCCAAACCATCCCATCCACAAAATAAAGGTTCCCAATGTCGCCAGAGGCAGGTTTGAACCGGGAATAGGATAGATTTCACCGTTTCTTCCATACTTGCCCTTACGTGCCCCGAGTAACAAAACGCCTGCCAATGCGGCTGCGGCACCTGCACCATGCACAATCGCAGAGCCTGCAAAGTCGACAAAACCCATTTCAGACAAGAACCCAGCGCCCCAAGTCCAGTATCCTTCAATAGGATAAATCAACCCAGTCAGGACCACAGTAAACAACAAGAAAGCCCAAAGTTTCATTCGCTCAGCGACTGCCCCGGAGACAATAGACATGGCAGTTGCCACAAACACGACCTGAAAAAAGAAGTCCGATTCTAACGCATGATCAGCATCGTCGGCAGCGCTACCAATGAGCGCACCAAAGTTAGGCACTACCCCGCCTTCAACGTTATCCACGTACATGATGTTATATCCAACCAATAGAAACATCGTACAGGCGATGGCATACAGAGCGACATTTTTAGTGAGAATTTCTGTGGTGTTCTTTGAACGTACCAGCCCGGCTTCAAGCATCGCGAAGCCAGCAGCCATCCACATCACCAGAATACCTGACACCAGAAAGTAAAAGGTGTTCAGAGAGAATTGTAATTCGATTACCGTGTTTTCCATTATTTCACCCCTTAAATCGCTTCTTCGTCGAGTTCACCGGTACGGATCCGGACAATTTGCTCAAGGTCATAGACAAATATTTTGCCATCGCCAATTTTGCCAGTACTGGCAATCTCAGTAATCGCCTCAACGACGCGTTGGGTATTTTCACTGCGGGTCGCTATTTCAAGCTTAATTTTTGGAATAAAGTCGACCTGATATTCAGCTCCACGGTAAAGCTCGGTATGACCCCTCTGACGACCAAAACCCTTCACATCGACCACTGTCATGCCCTCGATACCCAGCTCAGCCAGGGCTTCGCGGACTTCATCCAGCTTAAACGGTTTAATTATTGCGCTTATCATTTTCATTATTTGCCCCCCCAGGGCAGATGATCCTGTCGGGGGAGGTAATCCAACCTTTATGCCAATAATAAAAGTAATTATTTTACAAATAGTTAGATTAATTCAGAGATATAAATTGAACATCAAACGCACCGTACTGGTGCGCCTGTTTATTGTCTGACTTGAAATGGTGCAATGCAGGGTAGGGTTAACTGAGGGTTAGCTTTCACTGACCATGACGCAATTACGCTGGGCTTCTTTAGCACGATATAAAGCGCTGTCTGCCGCACGCATGACGTCACTGAGAGTCGCTTTGTCGCACCGGGCAATCCCCACACTGAGTGTGCAGTGCAATGCCTGCTCCTGGATCATAAACTGAGTGTTGGCAAAGCGTTCTTTGAAATCCTGACAGCTATTTTTAGCCACAGCCAGGTCATTGCCAGGCATTAGCACAGCAAACTCCTCCCCACCGACACGTGCCACCAGGCAGTGGTTGAAAGAGCTATTAAGTAGCTCAGCGACCTGAGACAGGACTTTGTCCCCGCCAAGATGACCGTACTGATCATTGATTGCCTTAAAATGATCCAGATCCAGTAGCGCCAGCGTGAACTGATCAGGCTTGTTCTTGAGCACTTTATCCATGTGCTGGCAAAAATAACGACGATTATAGAGGCCTGTCAGAAAATCTCTGTGTGCGTACTCTTTAATATCTGCGATCAGGTTCAACTGATCCATGGTTTGCATCACCCGGCAATGAAACTCTTCATTCATAAAGGGTTTGGTCAGAAAGTCATTAGCGCCATATTTGATGAACTTGGCAGACAAACCATGACTGCCAGCACCAGACAGCCCAATAATAGCGAGATCATCACGCCCTCGACTGTTACGCACCGCTTTAACCAGTTCAAAGCCGTCCATGGTCGGCATCGCATAATCCGTCAGCAATAATTTAATGTCTGACTTGGCATTGAGCATATTCAGAGCCTGCTCACCATCTTGCGCCTCAAAGACCGTAAACAACTGCTTTTCCAGCATCTGTCTCATCACTGCCCGGCTGATCATCGAGTCATCTGCGATCAGCGCCTGACACCCTTCGTTGCGCAGTAAGCGTGATACGAGTTTAATAGCATAAAGATAAGAATCCCGGTTGTCCTTGATCACATAATCAACGACGCCCATCTCGAGCATTTGCTGACGGCTATACTCATCAATTTTAGAGGTTAATACCACAGTAGGCACATTGCGGCTCAGTGTAAGCTGCACGACCTCTCCATCAGGGGCGTCTGGTAAGGTCAGGTCGACCAAAGCCAGAGTGTAATGTTGGCTCTCGAGTAATGCCTGGGTCTCTTTCAGTGACCAGGCATAATCAATTTCCACATCCAGGTGTTGTGATGCAAGGTGGCGAAGGATTTGTTGCACTACCTTACTGTCTTCGACGACTAATACTCTTTGCATTACGATGCTCTACTAAAACTACGAGAAAAGGGAAGAGATACAAGAATTTAACAGCGCTAAATACTTTCATACTACAGACATAAGGATTAAATATACGCGATTTCTGTGACAAAAAAAACTCACCGGCCAATAAAATTGTAAACAGACCGCAACAAAAGCTCGCGCAAGTTCAGGCGTCTCGGGCAATTTAAAACACAAAAAACAAACCAAAAAAACCATAAAAATTAACACGCATTGCGCATAGCCTATTTTTTGGCAATTAGTCTCAAGTTTTTTGAATTCTGCCCTGGATGCGTCTTAAATAAGCAGATCGATTTCACCCAAAAAATAAAAACATGTTGTTGAAGCCATTACTGTTCGCTCTTTCTGCGACTTTTATTACCACACTCCCCCACACCGCATCGGCACAAGCCGATACTCAAGGTCAATTGACCCAGCAAATTGATGCTCAGGTCATCACCGAACACAAAGGAACCTTTAACGGGGAGCGTATCGCCTACACTGCCACCACAGGTACTCAGCCAGTGTGGGATAAAACAGGCCACCCGATAGCGACTCTTCACTATACCTACTACAAAAAGAACAAAGTCAAAGATCCCGCTACCCGTCCGCTGCTGATCTCATTTAATGGTGGCCCAGGCTCTGCCTCTGTATGGATGCATATTGCTTACACCGGGCCTCGGGTACTGAAGATTGACGATGAAGGTTACCCGATGCAGCCTTATGGCTTAAAAGATAATCCAGATTCTGTACTGGATGTCGCCGACATTCTGTTCGTCAACCCAGTCAACACAGGTTACTCTCGTGTGCTGCCAGAACAAGACGGCTCAATGGCTGACAAGCAAACCCTGCAATCACGCTTTTTTGGTGTGAATGCTGATATCAAATATCTGGCTGGGTGGCTCAATACCTTTATCAATCGACATGGCCGTGCACTGTCACCGAAATTTTTGATTGGTGAAAGCTATGGTACAACTCGCGTTTCTGGCCTGGCCCATGAGCTACAAAACAAGCAATGGTTATTCTTAAACGGCGTGGTGCTGGTTTCTCCAACAGATATTGGCATTAAACGTCAGGGACCGGTAAAAAGTGCCAACCGTCTTCCCTATTTCGCAGCAACCGCCTGGTATCACAAGGCGCTCCCCGATGCTTTGCAAAATCAAGATTTATTGAGTGTACTTGAGCAGGTGGAAGCCTACACCTTAGACCATTATCTGCCAGCATTGGCCAAAGGCGCTATGTTAAGTGAGCAAGAGCGCCTGGCAGTAGCAAAGCAAGTCGCACACTTCAGCGGGCTATCAGAGCAGTTCGTATTACAAAATAACCTCGACATTCCCAACCACAGTTTCTGGAAAGAGCTGTTACGCGAGCGTGGTTATACCGTCGGCCGTCTTGACTCCCGCTATCTGGGCATTGATAAACGAGACGCCGGTGAAGGTCCCGACTATTGGCCTGAACTGGATGCCTGGCTGCATGCCTTTACGCCGGCAATTAATCATTACTTCCGCCACGAGCTGAACTATAAAACGGATATCAAATACAATATGTTTGGCGATGTAAGGCCCTGGGATCGCAGCAAAAACGAGGTGGGTGAGCAACTGCGTTTGTCAATGGCCAAAAACCCTTACCTGAACGTGATGGTGCAATCAGGTTACTATGACGGTGCCACCAACTACTTTGACGGTAAGTATAACCTCTGGCACCTCGACCCCAGTGGTAAAATGCAGGACCGGTTGCGTTTTAAAGGCTACCGCTCTGGCCACATGATGTATCTGCGCCGCCCGGACCTCACCCTGGCCAATCAGGATCTGCGAGCATTCATTACTGACGCATTAAAGTACAATCAACCTGCTAAATACTGATCTCACACAAGTCTCTCACGGCGCTGCAATGCAGTGCCGTTTCTTGTCTCGTAATGACCATTGTGATTACTTCACACACTATGCTTAAAAGTTAGGTATACTCAAAACAACAATTGACGATGTCCATCTTTTTTATTCCGCTTACCCAGCAATAAGTTAACGACAATTCACAGGGGCGCGGAGTATATAATGGACCCGAAGTAACAATTTTGAGGAAACCTCATGAGCGAACATTTTCGCGTCGTGTTTTCCGGCTTTAAGCCCGACACTGACAGCCAGGCAGCCACAGAGCAACTCGCTGCCAAGTTAAAAGTACCGACACAGAAAGTCGTCGACTTCACTGCCGGTAAACCCTTATTTGGCCCAGGTGATAAGCAAAAATGTCTAAAGCAGGCCAAATTACTCGCCGTATACGGGATCCAGAGTAAACTGCAATCACAGGCCTCAGCCCCCGCAGAAAACATTCAAAATGCAGCTAATGAACGTGTATTTGATGCTCTGGATTACATCACCAGCAGTCTCATCCGTATCGAAGAAAAGCTCGATGAACTGGAGCAACGCATCGATGGCAAGCAAGTTCAGGATGAACAGCATGAAGAAGATGAGTGGGAAGATGAAGCTTTATTTAGTGAACTGGAACTCGACAATGAGCCCCCCAAACGCTCTAAGAAGCTGCTGTATATTCTCCTGTCATTATTACTGTTGTTACTGATTGTGTTGGGGCTCAGTCTGGCTTTCCCTGAATTGGTACCTATGTAATGAAAGCAGCCTCACTTGAAAATGAAAAAA
This sequence comes from Pseudoalteromonas rubra, assembly GCF_000238295.3. NCBI lineage: Bacteria > Pseudomonadati > Pseudomonadota > Gammaproteobacteria > Alteromonadales > Pseudoalteromonadaceae > Pseudoalteromonas > Pseudoalteromonas rubra. The sequence goes on along the minus strand of NZ_AHCD03000020.1, from coordinate 491,372 downwards.
TTGCATCATCAAGGAAAGATATCAGAAAAAGCATTAGAAAATTGCGTAATAGCCTAACTGAACAACAACAAATAGAGGCAAGCAAAAAACTAACTATTAATTTTTTTCAACATATAAAACCCACTAAAAACGCCCGTATCGGGGTCTACCTTGAGAACGATGGCGAACTAAGAACTAACCTTTTAATTCAATCACTTTGGTCCGAAGGTATGGACCTTTATCTGCCTGTAATACACCCCTTCAGCGGCGTTACTTTACTCTTTCAGAAGTATGAAAAAAACTCACCCATGAAGCAGAATCGCTATGCTATCTTAGAGCCAGAATTGAATTGTAGCCAAATTTGTCCGCTGGCGCAGCTAGACTACCTGCTGCTCCCATTAGTGGCATTTGATGATTCAGGAAACCGCCTTGGTATGGGCGGTGGCTACTATGATCGTACGCTGGCGCGTTATTACCGTGAGAACTGGCAACAGCCGAAATTGATTGGTCTGGCCCATGAATGTCAGAAAGTTTCAGCGCTACCAACCGAAGCCTGGGATGTGCCTCTTCCAACCATAATCACGCCACAGCATTACTATCAGTGGTAACACATGTGGTACCGCGTGCAATCACGCGTTGCCACTGAGCACTAGCTTTGAGTATCTGGTCATAATTTCAGTCATTGATGGCATATGACATATTTTTTTTGTGCTTTGAGCGTATAATTGCGAACCAATAATTAACTAAAACAGTGATCGCGTTATGACTCAAGATGAAATGAAAAAAGCAGCTGCCTGGGCGGCATTACAATATGTAGAAGCTGGCACAGTTGTCGGTGTAGGTACAGGTTCCACCGTTAACCACTTTATAGACGCACTGGGGAGTGTTAAAGACACCATCAAAGGGGCCGTTTCAAGTTCAGAAGCCTCTACAGAAAAGCTCAAAGCACTGGGTATCGACGTGTTCGAACTCAACGACGTCTCTGAATTGGATATTTATGTGGATGGTGCAGATGAAATTAATGCCCACAACCAGATGATCAAAGGTGGTGGAGCAGCTCTGACACGCGAAAAGATTGTCGCAGCGGTTGCCCGCAAGTTTATCTGTATCGTCGACAATACCAAGCACGTAGACGTACTGGGACAGTTTCCTTTACCCGTTGAAGTGATCCCGATGGCACGCAGCTACGTTGCCCGCGAATTACTTAAACTCGGTGGCGATCCTGTTTATCGTCAGGGTGTGGTAACAGATAACGGCAACGTGATTTTGGATGTTCATGGGCTGTCCATCACACAAGCTGCCGAACTGGAAGAGAAAATTAATCAAATCGTCGGCGTTGTCACCAATGGCCTGTTTGCTCAGCGCGGTGCCGACATCGTCATCACTGGTACCCCAGAGGGGCCACAAATTAAGTAACAGGAATGAGTCATGAGTAAGGTATCCCTGTCTAAGGACAAAATTCGCATTTTATTGTTGGAAGGCGTACATCAGAGCGCCGTTGAAACGCTCAAACGCAACGGTTATAGCAATATCGAGTACGTGAAGACATCGCTGCCTGAAAATGAACTGATTGAGCGGATCAAGAATGTCCACTTTGTGGGGATCCGCTCACGCACTCACCTAAATGAGACGGTGCTGGAAGCAGCTGAAAAGCTGGTCGCGATTGGCTGCTTTTGTATTGGCACTAACCAGGTCGATCTCAGCGCAGCCAAAAAGCGTGGCATTGCCGTCTTTAATGCCCCATTTTCAAATACTCGCTCAGTGGCCGAACTGGTTCTGGGTGAGATCCTGCTATTGCTACGTGGCATTCCAAAACGCAACGCTATGGCACACCGAGGTGAATGGTTTAAATCGGCCATCGGCTCTTTTGAAGCCCGAGGTAAAACACTGGGGATCATAGGATATGGTCACATAGGCACTCAGTTGGGGATCATGGCGGAGAATATTGGCATGAAGGTCGAATTTTACGACATTGAAGACAAACTGACGTTAGGGAATGCACAACAGGTGCAGAGCTTAACTCAGCTGCTTCAACGTGCCGATGTCGTTAGCCTGCATGTGCCTGAAACGCCACAAACTAAAAACCTGATCGGCATGGCCGAGCTGGAAGTGATGAAGCAAGGCGCAATTCTGATCAATGCATCTCGCGGTACCGTGGTAGACATCGATGCCTTAGCAGAAGCGCTCAGCGCCGGTAAACTGTCTGGTGCTGCTATCGACGTATTCCCGGTCGAGCCCAAGTCTAATGATGAAGAGTTTGTCTCTCCACTGCGTCAATTCGACAACGTGATCTTAACGCCCCATGTCGGCGGCTCTACGCAGGAAGCACAGGAGAACATTGGCATTGAAGTCGCGGGTAAACTCACTAAGTACTCAGACAATGGCTCCACCGTCACCGCAGTCAACTTCCCGGAAGTATCACTGCCTGAGCTATCAAACCGCAGTCGCCTGCTCCATGTACACGAAAACCGCCCGGGCGTCCTGACACAAATTAACCAGGCGTTTGCACAACATGGTATCAACATTGCTGCGCAGTATCTGCAAACGGATGACAGCATTGGCTACGTGGTCATCGATGTTGACAGTGACCACTCTGAAGTGGCATTAAAAGAGCTAAGCGCTGTAGAAGGTACTATCCGCGCCCGGATCCTGCACTAATAAACTGCAACTGCCGCGGACACAAAAAAGCCTGTCACCAGACAGGCTTTTTTAGTTTCGATTACAGTGAAAATTATTGCACTGTAAAGTGGCAATTATGCCATGAAATCAACACCTTCTTTGATGTCTTTTTCAAGAGTCGCAAGCATGTCGTCTTTTGCTTGTTGCTCAAACGCGCTCAGCTCGCCGTAAGGAAGTAGCTCTTCTACGCCGTTTTTGCCAAGACGAACTGGTTGTGCGAAGAAAGTTGCATCGCCAGTGTTGCCTTCAACATAAGCGTATTCAACCACGTTCTCACCTTGCAGACCTTTAACCAGTGAGAAGCAGAAACGCGCTGCCGCTGCGCCCATAGACAGAGTTGCAGAGCCGCCACCCGCCTTCGCTTCAACCACTTCAGTACCCGCATTCTGGATACGCTTAGTTAGTGCTGCGACTTCTTCGTCAGAGAACTCAACGCCCTCAACCTGAGAAAGCAGAGGCAGGATAGTTGTACCTGAGTGACCACCGATCACTGGTACTTTAACGTCATTTACGTTCAGGCCTTTCAGCTCAGCGATGAAAGTCTCTGCACGGATCACGTCCAGTGTTGTTACACCGAAAACGCGAGCTGGATCGTAAGTACCCGCTTTTTTGAATACTTCAGCAACGATTGGCACAGTGCCATTTACCGGGTTAGTGATCACACCAACAAGGGCTTTAGGACAGTTTTTAACGATGCCTTCAGACAGAGTCTTGATGATGCCTGCGTTTACATTGAACAGATCAGCACGATCCATACCAGGCTTACGTGGCATACCTGCAGGGATCAATACGATGTCTGCATCAACCAGCGCTGCATCCAGGTCGTCTTTACCAAAACCAGCGACTTTTACCGCTGTTGGGATGTGAGACAGATCAACCGCTACGCCAGGTACTACTGGCGCTACGTCATATAGCGCAAGCTCAGAACCAGCAGGCAAACCGTTTTTAAGCAAAAGAGACAATGCTTGACCGATACCGCCAGCGGCACCTAATACAGCAACTTTCATTGGAATTCTCCATAATTTGAAGGTGGAATTAAATGTGCTGTAAAGATAATGAAAAGCGCCGCCAAAAACAAATTTATACGCGCAATTTTCGTCTTTTTTTCGACTATAGTTGTAAAGTTCGCGACAAATTCTGCTACTAATGGTTTACGCATGCCATGCGTTTCTAATATAGATAATCTGCACAGCTTGAAGAATCTTCTTGTCCTGAAATTTGGGTAACAGACTGGTTTTGTGTAAAATCCTAACAGTCGAGTCACAAAGAAGTATTAAGTATGCAGCCGCAGGAAAAACAAGAAGCCCTCGTTAAAGCCTTTAAGGCCCTGTTAAAAGAAGAAAATTTTGGTTCTCAAGGTGAAATCGTCGATGCCCTAAAAGATCAGGGATTTGACAATATCAGCCAAAGTAAAGTCTCTCGTATGCTAAGTAAGTTCGGTGCAGTCCGGACCCGCAATGCCAAACAGGAAATGGTATATTGTTTGCCCGCAGAGATGGGCGTACCAACGGCAAAAAGCCCGCTACGCCAACTGGTCATTGATATCGTCCACAACGAGATGATGATCATCATACGCACCAGCCCGGGCGCAGCTCAGCTGATTGCGCGCTTATTGGATTCTCTGGGATCTGCCGATGGAGTGTTAGGGACCATCGCTGGCGATGACACCATTTTTATTGCCCCCGCCAAAGTCTCTGAAATCGACGCGACGCTGGAGCGGGTCAAAACACTATTTGATAACGTCTGATAGCGCTCACGACTGCGCCATTTGTTGCAAGAACTGCAGCGATGGCGCAAAAAAAGCTGCCCCCATATCACCTTGCGAGTAATCCAGTAGCGGATCATAGTCCCCGTCACCAGACAAACCAAAGCGGCTATGTAACAGCTGCTCAAACGCATTGCCTTTTGCAGCGCAACTGAGCCACAGGCTCCCCTGCTCATAAACATCTCCATAGGGCATACTCTGATTCAACAGCAAAGGCTTTCCTTCACTGTCTTTGATCTCATTAAGTCGAGCGTGATTGTATGGCGGCGCATCGTCAATCAACTCGTTGTCCAGTCGAGTGCGTCCCATCAGTTGCTCCTGATCTGACAAGGGCAACGCCTGCCAGCGGGCCAGGTCGAACTGAGTCCGCAGAATATGGATATAACTGCCCTGATCATCCAGGCCCCCTGAGTTGCTCACCAAAGCCACCTGACGTTTAAATCGACCATGAGGTATATCGGCACCATAAACAAACCCGTTGAAGTCGCGTCCATCGAGAAAACGAAAAGCGCGTACCTGGGCAACCAGCTCTACACACCCGGACAACATGTGCAGCACACTCTGGGCGAACAGGTGATTCACGTCTTCCCGATCTGAGCGGATCACATAGAGCAAATCAAAAGGCTGGCTGTGGCACAAATGCTCACTGCTTTTAATCAGGGGGAAACCTTTCAGCTGAGGGGGAATGAACTCGGGATAAATATGCGGCCAATACTGTGCACCCACAGCCACAAAGCTGCTGAGCATGGCCTCTGAAAAGCGGTCGCTGAGTTCGTCCTGTAGTCTGCCGGCCTGACTGAGTGCCGAGCGCACGACCTCATCCTGACCATCCAGTACATTAAAAAATAAGTGCAAACCATGCAGGTTTGCCTCGGCACATACCCCTGATTGTGCTTGCGCCATCACCCCATCCTATCATTATATCAACACGCGAAAATCTGACATAATATCAATCCGCATAGTTAAGTCGCTCATCTTGAGACGGAAAAATCCCGGTGCTAACCAAGTAAAAAATTGTCATTTAAATGCTCTAAATAAGAATTTTTTACACAGTCAGCGGCTGATTTAACCCCCTCACAGTGGTTGTGTAAGTGCTGATTGCTATATTCGCCAACCATCCTGAACCTGAACGGTGCGGTTTTGCCGGTTACTTCTTGGCCATTTCCTTTCACCGCCCAATCATTTGCACTTACCTAAATTGCTATAAGCTAATGTAACGAATTGTTATGCATTAAGAAAAGAAGTTTATCGCATGGGGCTTAATTTTCAAACTTACCGGCCGACTCAGATCAAGCGGTTTATCTGATGGCATAGCGACCTCCAGCATCTGACCTTCCAGCTCGATGGCATATAAATACTCGGTGCCAACAAAGCGATATTGCGCCACATCAACTTGTCCCTGCTCGGTATTAAACAACTCAATATGGCTGGGCCTGAGGTAAATCTGCCCTTCCCGGGACGGGCTTTCAATATCAATCAGAGACTCTACCGACCCAAACGCGGTTTCAACCTGCGCACCGTTGTGACGCTGTGCCGAAACGTACGCACCCTGCCCTAAAAACTCAGCGACCTGACGACTGCTCGGGTGCTGAAAGAGTTCTTTGGGTGTACCCAACTGAGCGATCTGCCCCTGGTGCATGATGGCGAGTCGATCGGCAAAAGCAAACGCTTCATCTTTAGAGTGGCTGACGAAGATAGCGGATACCTGCTGATCCTTAATAATATCGCGAATATCTTTGATCAGCTGAAAACGCACCTGGGCGTCAATATTAGAAAAGGGTTCGTCCAGCAGTAGCAAGTTAGGGTGATATGCCAGCGCTCTGGCAATGGCCACACGCTGCTGCTGACCACCTGACAACTCATGAGGAAAACGCGCTGCATAGCCTTCAAGGTGCACCAGTTCTAACATGTGCGCCACACGATTCCGGCGTTCTGCCTTACTCAGTTTATTCAGGCCAAAGGCAATATTCTGTGCCACTGTCAGGTGAGGAAATAACGCATAGTCCTGAAACATCATGCCGATATTACGATGCTGAGGAGCGACAAAGTGCCGCTCGCTGCTGACACTTTTACCATTGATGCGGATTTCTCCCTGTTGAGGGTGCAACAGGCCAGCAATCGCTTTCAGGGTCGTGGTTTTGCCGCAGCCACTGGCGCCAAGCAAACACACTATTTCATTTTCAGCCACGGTTAAATCAAGCTGCTGGATCACAGGATGGCCGTCATAGTGATAGTTTAACGATTGAATTTCTAAACTTGGCATTAGTTATGTTGCTCCATTGAGCGGTTAACCCAATATAATGGGATAAGTCCGACCAGGACGATAAACAGCGCTGAAATCGAGGCCAACTCTAACTGCTCATCACTGACATACTGATAAACATGCGTGGCCAGGGTCTCAAAATTAAAGGGGCGTAATAACAGCGCCGCAGGCAGTTCTTTCATACACTCGATAAAGACCAGTAATCCAGCCGTCAACAAGCCTCGCTTGAGCAGGGGCATATGAACCTGAGTCAGAGTCTGGAAGCGCCCTTTCCCGAGTGACAGACTGGCCATGTCAATACTTGGGCTGATCCGCACAAAGCTGGATTCAACCGCGCCATGTGCGATGGCATAGAAGCGCACCACATAAGCAAAAATCATCGCGAACAAGGTACCACTCAGTAACAGCCCCGGCTCAAAACCACTGCCATCCAGCCAGTCATTAAGCTTGGTATCCATCAGCGTCAGCGGCAGCAAAACCGCAATAGCCAAAACAGTACCTGGCAGGGCATAACCCGTACTGGCAAAGCGCCCCGGCAGATTGGTGAACTTACCCGGCTCGATGCGCTGATAGTACACCACCAGTAAACTGATAAACATGGCAATCACGCTCACATACAGACTGATCTGTAAGCTTTGCAGCGCATAGGTAAAGAACTCGGCATTCCAGGCCTGTTCGAAATAATGAAATGCATAATTGAGCAATATGCCGACCGGAACAAAAAACGCGACGCCAAGGATCAGCATGCAAAACCCCCAGGCCAGCCACCCCTGATAACCCGTTAAGTCATATAAGTGGGTGTCATTAACCCCGGATTGACGCTCGTGCACCACCTGAGTTTTACGGCTCATTCGTTCAAGTAACAGGGCAACAAATAGAAACAGCAACATAATGCCCGAGATTTTGGCTGCCGCAGTCAGGGAATAATACCCCAACCAGGTGTCATACACTGCCGTCGTCAGGGTACTGACCGCAAAATAATGGACTGTGGCAAAGTCTGCCATGGTCTCCATACTGATCAGCGCAAGTGCCGCGACAATTGCGCCACGAGACAGGGGCAGGCTGACTTTAAAGAAACTTTGCGCCGGACTCATGCCCATCAGCTGGCTTGCCTGAACCAGTTTAAAAGACTGTTCTCGCAATGCGGTTTTAAAAATTAAATAAAGATAGGGATAGAGCACCAGCGCTATCATTACAATCGCACCAGGCAAAGTACGCAGGTCGATAAACCAGTAATCATCCGGCCCCTGCCAGCCAAATTGTTGCCGTAACCAGATTTGAACCGGGCCCGCATAATCCAACAGGTCAGTATAGACGTATGCGATAATATAAGCAGGCAGTGCCAGGGGTAGCATCAACGCCCATTCAAACACCCGCTTACCGGGAAAACGACAATAGGCAGTTAACCACCCCAGAGGCAGGGCAATCAATGCGCTGAGCGCCACAACGCCGGCGATCAGCACCAGGGTGTTACGAGTGTAGTCCCACAACACGCTCTGCCATAGATGGCTGAATACTTCCGATTCGCCTTGCAGCGCTTCGAAAATCAAAAATGCCAGCGGGATTGACAGCGCAATGCCTATCAACCACGCTATGCTCTGCCACGAGGACAGACTTTGTTTTAATTGCATTTACAGGTCAAATTTTACCTCATCGATGAGCTTAAGCGCCATCGGACGGTATTTACTGATCTCGGACAATGGTAGGCTGTCTTCCTTAAAAGTGCCCCAGGATGCCACTAATTTCGACAATTCGACGCCCGGTTTAACCGGATATTCCATATTCATCGAGGCGTACATGTTCTGCGCTTTATTGTCGGTCATAAACTCGATCAGTTTCAAGGCATTTTCTTTGTTTTTCGAGTACTTGGTCATCACGACACCCGAAACGTTCAAATGTGAACCCCGATCACTCTGGTTTGGAAAGTTAATATAGACGGCATCAGCCCAGGCTCTTTGCTTATTGTCTTCGAGCATTTTGCCAAAATAATAGCTGTTGCCCAGCGCCAGGTCGCACAAGCCTTCTTTTACGGCTTTTACCTGCGCGCGATCATTACCTTGTGGCTTACGTGCCAGGTTTGCTTTCACCCCTTGCAGCCAGGTTTTGGTTTCGGCTTCACCATGATGCGCAATCATAGAAGCCACCAGCCCTAGGTTGTATGGGTGTTTACCCGAACGTGTACAGATTTTGCCTTTGTATTTAGGGCTAGCAAGCTCTTCATAACTCAGACTGGTCAACTTGCCCGCTCTGTCTTTTGACGAATAGACATTGCGTACGCGTTTGGTCAGCGCGACCCAATGACCATCCGGATCACGAAAGCTGGCCGGGATATTTTTATCAACTTTATCGCTGTCAATGGGGTTAGTCAGCCCCATTTCTTCTAGTTGGATCATGGCGCTGAAGTTTGAGGTCAGAACCAAGTCGGCGCGACCGTGTTTGCCTTCACGTTTAACCCGCTCAATCAAACCTTTTTTGGCAAACACAACATTGGTTTTAATGCCGGTCTGTTTAGTAAAGTCATCCAGGATCGGCTGGATCAGGAAAGGCTGACGATAGGAATAGATGTTCACTTCATCCGCAGCGACAGCAGATAAACTGGTTACAGCAGCAAGCAGTGTTGCGATTGCACTTTTCATATAGGCTCCAAATAATAACAATAACTATTCTCAGGCTATGGTAACCCGGATCCCGGCAAAATACAGCCGATAGTTCAACATATTGCAATTTTATTAATTAGCGACATCCGGACATTTAGTTGTGAGAGATCTCTCACTAAGCCTGTCGCAATCTATGAAGATAACGCTGACTTTATCAGCAAAATATAAAAAGGTCTTTGTTAGATAACAAGTTTTTTTACAAGCAACTTATTTAAACGAAATTCAAAGCGTTTTTTCGTGCTGTTATCTCACCCAGACTCCCATATACTTTAGTCATCTCAAGGGGAGAGCACAAAGCAACATGGAAATGGATTGAGTTGCTTATCAGGGAGTTTGTGCGGTAGGAGTGTCAGGAACTAGGATTAGGCTTCGGACAACAGGAAATGCCGATTAAGTAAGGATGTTGATACACAGGTGGATGGTGTATTGGAATACAGGGAGATAGGAACAAGTCAGGATGACGACACAAAGGATGGTTAGCATGGACTAATTCAGCAACTGGGACTGCTGATTGCTTAAAGGACAGTACAGGATGTACATCTCGCAGAATGACAACGCAAGGCGAGACATGGACGAGCATGTAAGGAGTTGATCTCATCAACATAGCAGGATGCTATTTAGAAGATTCCGTCAAGCGCGGCCCGCAAGGGTCGCGCTCTTCTTATTTTGTCTGACTGCCACTTCGCGTGCTCTCATTCACTCAAGAAAGCTTACTTTTTTTCCCTTTCAGATAGGCATCTCGAAAATCCACAAAATGCTGAGTCAGGTACTCTGCAGCCTGCGTCTCGCCATTTTCAGCCAACACCACACAAGCGACTTCTGCGGTACCAAGCTGATGAGCGTGCGGAGCCACTCTCAGTTTGTAATCCGACAAGCTTTCAGGCGTTACCGACAACACCGGAAATTGATCCAGATAAGGGCTTTTACGAAACATCTTTTTCGCTTCACGCCAGGTACCATCCAGGAAAATAAAGAGCGGTTTTTTACCACTTTGCCGAGTTACACGGTGCACTACGCGTTTCGGTTCCACATTCTCGGCTGGAAAGACCACGACAGGCTGATAAGCCGGATCTTCTAGTAAAGTCAGCAAGCCTGGCTCAGGCTCAGTTCGGTCCCAGCGAAATGCATGGTTATCCGGAACAATATCAGCAATGAGTCGCCCCGTATTAGAAGGCTTAAAGCTCTCGTTATGGTACATAAGCAGGCAAACTGCACTATCGCACTCGGCGACCTGAATGCCCGCACAAATACACAGCGGCTGTGCCAGTAAACACCGCTCACAACGAGGTAATTTTGACCCCCGGGCCTTGAATTCCCGCCGCGCGGATGCTATTTGTTGGGCTCGTAATGCCAGTACCGAGTTTTCCACACTTCTCTCCTCAAACTTGGGCCGGCTATCTTAGACAATTCTAGTAATAAAAGCAGTATAACAATGATGATAATTGCCCCTTCAGCACGTTTGAAATACCGCCTCATGACTCAAAATGATGGTGATTTACTCACCGAACTGGACAGTGACCCGGCGGTAATGCGCTACTTAACCAATGGCAAACCGACTTCTCGTGAACAAATTGAGCAATTCTACCTGCCTCGCCTGGCTAAGTTTACGAACCCGGAACAGGGCTGGGGCCTGTGGCATTGTAGCTTGATTGATGACGAGACTTTTCTGGGCTGGGTGTTGATCCGTCCCATGTATTTCTTTAATGGTGAAATAGACGAGCGGGATCTGGAAATAGGCTGGCGCTTCAAACAAATCGCCTGGGGAAAAGGCTATGCAACCGAAGCTGCCAGACACATTGCCACGCATCTGGCTGAGCAGGATAAAATGGATTATCTCAGCGCAGAGGCACTCAAAGAGAACCTGGGCTCAATTAACATCATGAAAAAGCTCTCCATGACTTTCTTACGAGAGGGTATTCATGAAGGCCCGGCTGGACCGATGGATGTGGTGTATTATCGAAAAGCGGTATAACAAAAAGCGGGTAAACATACCCGCTTTTTGTCAGCTTATACCATCAGGAAAATCACCAGGAACAAACCTAACAGCAAACGATAGATCACAAATGGCAACATCCCCATCCGTTCTATCACTTTCAAAAAGAAGTGAATACACGTGTAGGCGGAGATAAACGACAACACAGCCCCGGTGATGATGGCGCTCCAGTCAATCAGCTCATCGCCCGTGGCCAGCTTCAAGGTGTAATAGCCACCCGCAGCAGCAATGATTGGAATAGACATTAAAAAAGAGAACCGGGCCGCACTTTGCTTGTTTAGCCCCAACATCATCCCTGCCGTCATCGTGATCCCTGAACGCGACGTGCCTGGCAGCAAAGCTGCTACGACCTGAGCAAAGCCAATGATCAGAGCGCTGCGCCAGTTCAATTGATATATGGTTTTGGTTTGTTTTGCAGTGGCATCGGCATACCAAAGCAGCAAGCCAAAAATGACCGTCGTTGCCGCAATAACCCAGGCGCTACGGGAAAAGTCTTCAACCAGATCTTTAGCCAAAAACCCAATCACCAGACCCGGGATCGTTGCCACGATAATCCACCAACCCAGGCGACTATCATCCGTCGAACCTTGTTTGCCGAAGGATTTAAACCAGGCGCCCAATATGTCGGCCACTTCTTTGCGAAAATAAATGAGTACAGCGGCCAATGAGCCTACATGCACGGCAACATCAAATGCCAGCCCCTGATCTTGCCAGCCTAAAATCTGAGACGGCAAAATCAAATGTGCTGAACTGGAAATCGGCAGAAATTCGGTTAACCCCTGGATCAATGCCAGGACAATAATTTCAATGATACTCACGGTAAAGAAAACTCCACTTTCCATAGTTTTTGGGTTTGGTTGTCATAAGCTTGCCAGATCTCAGCCATACTACAGCCCAATACGGGATGAATAAACGCTGGGGCAATTTCAGCCAAAGGCCTGAGTACAAAGGCGTTCTTTGTAATCTCATCACGTGGCAGCTGAGCCGGGGAGTCACAGATCACGTCATCGTAAAACAGGATATCCAGATCCAGTGTTCTGGGGCTGAATTTCTTATCCTGAGGTGTCCTGCCATTATCGCGCTCTATCTGTTTAAGCAACACACACAAATCAGGCAATGACATATCTGTATGCGTAGCAAACACAGAGTTGTAAAAGTTCTTACCGTTAAACCCCACCGGCTCACTTTCATAAACGTCCGAATGAACATAATCAGGAAAATGCTGAATGAGCGTTGTCAGCCCCTGGCGGAAATGACGGTCGCGATCGACATTGGATCCTATACTGATAAACACATGCGCCATACTATCGGTTCCGCGTGATTTCCAGGCCAACAGTTTGTGCCTGAGGAACGGCTGCCGGCTTACTAACCCGGATAGTGATAGCCTCAATAGCAAACTCTTGTAGGATAATGGCAGCCAGTTGCTCAACCAGTGTCTCAAGTAGCTCAACCCGACTCGCCTCAGTATGGGCAATTACTCGCTCACTGACTTTGGCATAATCCACGGCCAGCGTAATGTCATCCTGTCGCGCAGCAGCCGAGATATCAGTCTTCATCGCTATATCAAAGAAAAGGCTTTGTTTACTTTCTTTTTCAAAGTCGTAAACTCCTATTATGGTCTCGACGTGTAATTGCGAGATATAGACCGTGTCCATGTAAACTCCTGACATGACTGATTCGGATCGGCTTTTTCACGTACTCAGCCGCCTTAAAATAAAGCGACGATGATAGCCCAAATAACGGCAAGAAAAAATAAGGAAGCTTGTGATAGTCAGTTTAATATGTATTTGTGCTTATTTATTTGGTTCAATCTCTTCCGCGATTTTGATTTCCAGACTATTTTCGTTGCCTGATCCCCGCTTTTCCGGTTCAAATAACCCTGGCGCAACCAATGTGTTACGGCTGGGTGGAAAACTCCCTGCCGCTCTGGTCCTGGTATTTGATATTCTCAAAGGGACAATTCCGGTGTGGGGAGCCTACTTTCTGGGTATTGAACCCATCTGGCTGGGCGTTGTCGCGGTGTGTGCCTGCCTGGGCCATATTTACCCGGTATTTTTCCACTTTAACGGTGGTAAAGCGGTTGCGACAGCCTTTGGGGCACTGTTGCCAATCGGACTATCGCTTGGTGGGATGCTGATTGGCACCTGGCTGATCGTGTTGGCACTGACACGTTACTCTTCACTCGCAGCGATTGTCACCGTATTAGCCGCGCCGGCCTACACCTGGCTCATCAAACCTATGTACACATTGCCAGTGTGCTTTCTGACTTTACTGATCATATTTCGCCACAGAGCCAACATTCGTCGACTCCTGAGTGGCACCGAGCCTAAGCTCGGTAAGAAAAATGTCGACTAGCGTCGGGCCATTACAGAGGTGGTAAGCTATCCAGCGGCCAACGTGGCTGGGTTTTCATGCTTAATTCAGCGGTTTGACCCGCTTTAAGACGCTGCATGCCGGCATAGGCGATCATCGCACCATTGTCAGTACAAAACTCCGTGCGAGGATAGTACACTTTGCCTTTCATCCCCTGCATCATGCGCTCAAGCTTAGTACGCAGCTCTGTATTCGCACTGACACCACCTGCAATGATCAAGCGATTGATGCCTGTCTCTTTCAGGGCACGTTTACATTTAATCGCCAGTGTATCTACCACCGCAGTCTGGAATGCATGAGCAATGTCCGCTTTGGTTTGCTCGTCATCCCCTGCCGACTTAATGGTATTGGCCGCTGCGGTTTTTAGCCCACTAAAGCTGAAATCCAGGCCTGGACGATCTGTCATCGGCCTTGGGAATACAAACCGGCCAGCCACACCTTGCGTCGCCAACTTAGCCAGCATTGGTCCACCCGGATAATCTAATCCAAGTAGTTTGGCCGTTTTATCAAAGGCCTCACCGGCAGCATCATCCACCGACTCACCAAGTACCTCATATTCCCCAATGCCTGCCACTTTCACCATCATAGTGTGACCACCAGATACCAGTAAGGCGACAAATGGAAATTCGGGCATATCATCTTCCAGCATAGGTGCTAACAAGTGCCCTTCCATGTGATGAACAGCCACTGCGGGAATATTCCAACCAAATGCCAAAGAGCGACCGATAGAAGTCCCAACAAGTAAAGCTCCGACTAAACCCGGTCCGGCGGTGTAAGCAATGCCATCAAGCGACTCAGGGCCGCAGCCAGCCTGTTTAAAAGCGGCTTCAATTAAAGGAATGGTTTTGCGAACGTGATCTCTGGACGCCAGCTCCGGTACTACCCCCCCATAATCCGCATGCACTTTTACCTGACTGTACAACTGATGCGCCAAAAGTCCCTGCTCGTCATCATAGATGGCAATCCCCGTCTCATCACAAGAGGATTCGATACCTAGAATTCGCAATGTTGATTCTCCACTACTTAAAAATTTGGACAAAAAATTCAGGCGTCGATTGCCAGACCAATGTTTGTCTGGCCGTCGCTCAATGCCAGTGCCTTGAGCGTTTTAACCGACTGGTTGTCAATCCTCGGCATTTGTGCAACACAATCGATGAGTTCACCAAGCACCTCGATTTCGTATTGCATCAAAGGATGCTCTCTCACATGTTGATTATCCGGCTCAATGTCTTCTGCCATCAGTAAGAATTCAATGTACCTGGCTACAGTTGCCTGAGAGATTTTGGCCACATTAACAAACTCACTTTCATCTTTACTCATCACACCTTGGATAAAGCCAAGTAACGCCGTGGCCACGTCAATTGCCGCATAGGTGCCGAACATGTCAAAGTCTTTTAGCTCCGGAACATTAGGCTCAATTTTTTCAATTTGTTTTTCTAAGCTGATTTTGCTTTTCGGCAGCAACACTTTTTCCCAGCAAACATTCAATGCACTGCGCAGGGTCGTCTCATCTCCAAACCCAGTCGCTTCACTGAACAAACCGTAATTTGGCAGCATACGTTCTAATATCGCAGCCGCAAGTACCGCTTTTTGTAAATAATTTAGCTCTCTGATGCGCTGAAAGTTATTTGCCTTCGTCATAGCTTTTTCCACAGTGCCAGCAATATTGAAACCCCGAACCATTGTGTTCAAAG
The DNA here is from genome assembly GCF_000238295.3 of Pseudoalteromonas rubra. Taxonomy (NCBI): domain Bacteria; kingdom Pseudomonadati; phylum Pseudomonadota; class Gammaproteobacteria; order Alteromonadales; family Pseudoalteromonadaceae; genus Pseudoalteromonas; species Pseudoalteromonas rubra. Next base: position 475,969 of record NZ_AHCD03000020.1, on the reverse strand, counting down.
CAGCTGCTGCACTGCCAGTCTTCCGATAAATTAGTTTGCTGATAGTTTACCAAGATTTCTTCTGCCTCGGGTACTTTTATCGCACAGACAAATATTTTTATTGTGTTGTGCGCAAAGGGCATCTCTCCCAATGCAGCTGCCAGTGCCTCTCCTTCGACGTGCGTTTTGAGTCGCGCCTGAGCCAATAATCCAAGTACGATATGGGCTTCCAACGGGTTATCCGTGCGATATACGCACGTCCAGTCAAACATTGCATTACTCATCACTGGACTCCAAAATTTTGCTATGATAATCACTATTGTAGCGTGCTTAGACGGAGTACAAAAATGACGCTCACCACACCCGGATTGCTGTTCCCCGCAATTTCTTTGTTATTACTGGCCTACACCAATCGATTCTTAGTTTTGGCACAGCTGATAAGAGAGTTAAACGCCAGAGAAGGCGACCAACTCAGGCCACTGGTCGTTGCACAAATCGATAACCTCAAAAAGCGTATCAAACTCATCCGCCTGATGCAGGTATGGGGCGTCATCGCCTTTTTACTCTGTACCATGTCCATGTTTGCCCTGTTCATTGAAGTGGCTCTTTTAGGGGTCATTTTGTTTGGTGCCAGTCTTTGCTGCCTCGCACTTTCTTTGCTGCTTTCGCTCTATGAGATACACATTTCTTGTGATGCCATCGAGATTGAGCTCAACAATATTGAAAAAAAGCCAATACAAGATTAAGCAACTCACTTTTTTGCTGGCTATACTAACAGAGAATAGGCACTTAGCAGAGGTTCTATGTGAGCAGCTTTCTCTTTACAAATGAGCCACTTAAGGATGAGGAGCAAATTACAGTGGACAATGCCCACTGGGATATCCTGGTGGTTGATGATGAAGAGGATATCCATCAGGTAACTAAATTAGTGTTATCTGATTTCAGGTTTGAACAAAAACCCTTGCGTTTTCATCATGCCTACTCAGCTAAGCAGGCAATGGATATCCTAAATTCCGAAGAGTCCATTTCAGTGGGACTAATCGACGTTGTTATGGAAAGCAACCACGCAGGGCTCGATCTCATCAAGTTCATTCGCAACGATATGGCCAACCATGATATTCGCCTGATCTTGCGCACAGGGCAGCCCGGAGAGGCGCCCGAAGAATCAGTTATTCGCGATTATGATATCAATGATTACAAAAATAAAACCGAACTCACCGCAGTCAAATTAAAGACCTTGCTTTACTCGGCACTGCGTTCTCACCGCGATATTCAAACTATTGAGCGCCATAAGCGAGGGCTGGAGCGCATTATTGATGCCTCTTCAAGCTTTCTTAAATGTAATAACGTGCAGGACTTTGCCTCGACTATCCTATCGCACGTTGCCGATGTGATGGGCCTCACGGATTCCGATATCTACTGTGCAGCGGCGGTGAACAAGCAAAACGGCGCAGGAGCAGAGTTTCAACTGCTTGCCGCATCTGGTGCAGGCATTGAGCCGGAACAAACCGCCTTACCGGATAAAGTGAAAAGTCGCTTTATAGAAACACACAATCGTAAAACATCCAGTAAGTCCGACCACGAGTACGTCGGTTACTTTACCAGTCAGGCTGGTCTGGAGACCATGTTATACGTGAGTAAAAAAGGCCTGTTGCAACCCACGGATTGTCAGTTGCTCGCCTTCTTCGCGAACAACATCGCACTGGCATACGATAATCTGAACCTCAGAGAAACAGTAAAAGAATCACAAAAAGAGCTGTCTTATATACTCGGAGAGGCCGTAGAAAAGCGCTCTAAAGAAACAGGTTCACATGTTAAGCGCGTGGCACATTACAGTTTATTACTGGCTAAATTGGTCGGATTGAACGATTATAGAGCCGAAATTATTAAACTAGCGTCACCATTGCACGACATTGGCAAAATTAGCATCCCAGATGTCATTCTCAATAAACCAGGAAAACTGAATGACGATGAATGGGCAATAATGAAGACTCATGCCCAACAGGGTTATGAAATACTAAAAAACTCAACAAATGATATTTTGCAATGCGGCGCAATTATCGCACACCAACACCACGAAAAGTGGGACGGTAGCGGATACCCGCAAGGGCTTAAAGGTGAACAAATAGACATTGCCGGAAGAATTACAGCACTCGCTGATGTGTTCGATGCATTGGGAAGTGTTCGTTGTTACAAGCCGGTTTGGACACTTGAAAAAATTCTAACAGAGATAAAATACCAGCGTGGCCAACAATTTGATCCCAAACTGGTTGATCTGTTTGTAGAAAATCTGGAACAATTCCTCGCAATACGCGATCAGTACCCAGACTAATTTTTGTAAGCGAAATGTAAAAAATTCACTTGGATGTTTCTCTAAACTGTATTAGTATTAGGGAATCAACGTTGTCATTGCATTTTTGTTGAAATAAAAGGAATTTCACATGAGATTTGAACAACTCGAGCAATTCGTTGCTTTAGGCAATTTACGCCACTTTAGGCAAGCCGCAGAACAAACCAATATCAGTACTTCCGCACTCACCAGAAGCATTCAGACACTGGAAGATGAAATTGGCTGTGAACTTGTCAAACGATCTACCCGCTCCGTCAAACTGACCGAACAGGGCGAACTTTTTCTGAATTATTGTAAGTCGACCTTATCGGAATTAGACATAACCAGAAACACTATCAAACAAAGCTTGTTTGGTCGTGATCAACAACGTGTTGTTGTTGGTTACACTGCGCAAGCCAGTAGCATAGTGCCAACGTCATGTGGACAGTTTCTGGCGGATTTCCCTAACGTCAAAGTTGAGATGCAACTTTTAAATGAACACGATCTACTTCGCAAGCTACAGCTGGGTGAAATAGACATTAGTGTTTATCTTGAGTCTGCAACCAGCTTAGTGAGTGATATCCATCTGCCTGACCAACTTGTTTTGTTTGTTGCTAAACAGCATCCGCTGGCAACACAAGACAGTATTCGTCGCAGTGAGCTTGCTCAGTACCCGATGTACGGCTGTTTCTCTCAGTCCAAACAGGTACAGAACATGCTCAATGAGGCGGTTGAAGGGCTTAACAAATCAACCAATGTCAAAATTGGTAATATCAGCCAGGTGATTGACGGACTGAAGAATAGCCAGAGCTTTGCCATTGCAAGCATTGAACATTCTAAGGTCATCGCACAAGACCCGGAACTGATCTTACTGAAGACTAACAAGGACGCTAGTCATGAGCAAATTGTCGTGCAGACCAGCCACCAACTTGGCAGTGGTTCACACGTCAGTAACTTGTTGTCATTAATCGAACAAACAGCACAGAAAAACGCCGTTGCCACAGCGGTAAATAGTTAACGTTTAGCTAACTAGATTTCTTATACTGTTTGGTTAAATGGGAGTTTAGAGCGAGTTTTAGGTATTCTGTTCGGGTTTTATAAGTATAAACCCGCGGTAATAGAGTCAAAAAATTCGCTCACCCTTACATTTCCTGTCAAAAAAGCCACGACGAATAACGAACAAGCCTCTGAGTCAATATGGGTGAAGATACCCGTCAGATACCAACTACTACCCCAACAAACATCGCTAACCCAACATAGTTATTGCTCAAAAATGCCTGAAAACACTTCTCTCTGCTTCTGTCATTGATCTGCCATTGCAGCCTAGTCAGCCACAAACCGGCGACCACAAAACCACACCAGAACCACACAGACAGGGAAACCTGGGTTGCAACCCAGGCCATACAGCCTAAAAATGCGAGATTGAGGACAGCAATGACATGTCTGTCCCAACGCCCGAATAAGATAGCGGTAGACTTAATACCTACGACAAGGTCATCGTCCTTATCAACCATGGCGTATTTAGTGTCGTAGGCAACGGTCCAGAGCAAGTTAGCAATAAATAACACCCAGGCAATGGCAGGAACCGTTTCCTGCACAGCCATAAACGCCATAGGTATTCCCCAGCTAAACGCGGCGCCAAGAACCACCTGAGGCAAATTCGTATAGCGCTTCATAAAGGGGTAAACACTGGCTAGTGCAAGCGCGCCAAATGACAATAAGATAGTTTGCCAGTTCAGCATCAATACCAGCACAAAAGAGGCGCCGACCAACAATAAGAACAAAGAAAGCGCTTCGCCTTCACTGACAGCGCCTCGGGCAAGTGGCCGTTGTGCCGTTCGTTTTACTGCACCATCAACCTTTCGATCTGCAAAGTCATTAATCACACAACCGGCACTGCGCATCATAAACGTGCCCAGTGCAAAAATGAGCAATAAATGCCACTGCGGTATACCACCCGACGCTATCCACAAACTCCAAAGCGTTGGCCACATCAGCAGTAAAGTACCAATGGGCTTTTCGACACGCATGAGCTGCTTATATTCGTTTATGTGGTCTGCTCGCAGCCGCGATAGCTTCATACCTTAACTCCATTCAGGAAGATTTCGCACACCAGCACCTTGCAAGTTTGACGCGTAAAAACGCTCCGCCTTGCAAAACAAGGATCACTGTATAATTTCTCTTTGGCCGGGAAAAATGAGGGGAGCACTTTTTGTTCCAGTGTCGCAACCTCAATGTCGCCTCTTTGCCATGCCTGTTGGTCAAACAAGCGCTCACCTAACGGGGTATTGCCAATGTTATCTAACCCCAGCGCATTGGCACTATCAGGTATCCAGCTCTGGCCGTAAACCACGGGAACATCATCACAATATAGCACGACCTCTCGACACAAGGCGCTGTCGCAGTTCAGAATCGCTTGTACTTCCCCATCAAGCAGGCGCACCTGCTCACTGAGTACCTCGACATGCAGTATACGACACTGTGAGCGCAGTAAGGCTGTCAGAGAGCCAGTTTCGCACAACAATGCGCGCAGGGCGTCCGGGATGTCCTTATGCCGGGTAAGCGGTTCCCAGCTTGATTGCAATAAATTTGGCAGATTAAACAAGTCAGTAATTCAATTCAGGTAATAACCGCGCCATAATAGCAAAGCTTACTCCGGCAAAAAAGTTTACCTTTCCCTTACTCACTGCTGTTCATAATCTGATTTTACGTATAAACTAATCCTATTGTTGGTATTTAGTTAAGTATTTTCAGGCTATTATGAATCGGATCTGTATCGTGTTGATGGCATTTTTGCTGCTTTGTGTGAGTACAAACTCACGCGCTGAATCAACCGTTGGCTACTTTGGATTTGAGCCTGACATCATTACTAATTACATCGGGCAGTCTAATAAAAAGCTCGGCTACGTCAGGGTAACGGTAGATTTAATGCTTGATGATGTCAGTAATATCGCCGTTGTGGAGCATCACACTCCCCTCTTGCGAGATGCCATCGTGCAAATCCTGAGTAAAGAGCCAGAAGAAACCATCAAATCATTGACCGGGCGTGAAGAAATACGCCAGCGCTGTGCGGAAAAGCTGAAAACACTCCTCAAAGAAGAAACCGGACAAGAAATCATCCGCGAGGTGCTGTTCACTAAGTATTTGTACCATTAATGTCGCGAGGGCAATCGCCTCGCGTTAAACCTGCTCCGAATCGCGTACACGCAGCAGCATCGCGACGCTCATACCAGCCAATAAGCCAAACAAGTGTGCCCAATTCGCCATATTGACGAACAACACATCTGTAAAGCCTAACACCATCCAGATCAGCATAAAGCCAACGACAGGGGTTCCTATCAAAGGAGGAGACTGTGGATGCTTAACAGAGTGGATCCAGCAAAAACCCAACAACGCATAAACTACACCACTGAGACCACCAAAGTTTGCGTCGGCTAACAGATACTGCATCCAGTTACTCAGTAACGCACCGGCCACAAAGACAGTCCAGAGCACCCAATTACCCAAGCGACGCTCAATCATATTACCCAGATAAATCCACCAGGACAGATTAAAAACCAAATGTAGCAGGCCAAAATGCAAAAAAGCAGGGGTGATCCAGCGCCAGGGGGTTTGAGGGTCAAACTGCAAAGTGTCAAAGACCGGTTCAACGCCATACACAAAGAAGCTCATGAATATCCCCAAAGAGAGAATAAAAACGGCTTTAAGCATCCAGCTAAGCTGGGTAAAACGCTGCCACAGGTTTAGTTTGGTACCCTGATAGACAAGCGGAGATTCTTTTGGCGAAAGTTGCCAGGACGCTGCCAGGTATTTATCCTGATAAGGGTCTGCGACAAACTCCTGCCAGATCTCATTGGCCTGAGACCAGTGTTGCTCAGCAACCCACACAGAAACCTGCTGCCCGTCTTCACTGGTCACCCGACACTCTATATTGTGGGTTTTCAGATAGTCAGCGACTCCCTGAACCGCGCGCGGGTTATCGTGGGAGCCTAACAGTTTCATTTTGCCACGCTATCCGGGAGTTCTTGCGCCCACTGAGTGAACCCCCCATCCATGCTGTATACCTCTTCAAACCCTTGCTCAACCAGGTAATTCGCAGCACCCTGAGAGCTGATCCCGTGATAGCACACCACGATAATTGGGTGTTCAAACTCTTTTTCCTGTAAAAAGTGTCCCAGGTTATCATTCGACAAATGCTCCGCCCCCGGAATGTGTCCTTGCGCAAACGAGTTAGCATCACGGATATCGGCAATGACCAGCTCAGATTGCGCCAGCATTTCTTTGGTTTGGGCGACTGAAATATGTTTAAAACTCATAGTACTCTCTAATTAATAAGCAGACACAAAAAACACCTCGTTAATGGTCACGGACCCGAGGTGTTTTAAAACAGGATCATGTAGACCTTAATCCCAGTTTAAGATCACTTTACCCGATTGACCAGAGATCATCGTATCAAAGCCCTGCTGGAATTCATCAACATGGAACTGGTGTGTGATGATCGGGTCTAAATTCAGACCCGACTGGATCAGGCTGGCCATCTTATACCAGGTTTCAAACATCTCGCGACCATAAATACCTTTGATCACTAACCCTTTGAAGATCACCTGATTCCAGTCAACAGCCATGTCGCTTGGTGGAATACCCAGCATGGCAATTTTACCGCCATGGTTCATGTTGTTCAGCATGCTATTGAAGGCCACAGGCACACCCGACATTTCCAGGCCGATATCAAACCCTTCTGTCATGCCTAACTCAGTCATCACATCTTCAAGTTGCTCTTCAGCCACGTTTACAGCGCGCGTTGCGCCCATTTTACGAGCCAGCTCCAGACGATATTCATTTACGTCGGTGATCACAACATGACGTGCGCCCACATGCTTGGCAACAGCAGCGGCCATAATCCCAATTGGGCCTGCACCTGTGATCAGAACATCTTCACCCACCAGGTCAAAAGACAAAGCAGTGTGTACAGCATTACCAAACGGGTCAAAGATAGATGCCAGTTCATCTGAGATGTTATCCGGGATCTTAAACGCGTTGTATGCAGGGATCACCAGGTATTCTGCGAACGACCCTTCCCGATTGACACCCACGCCTATGGTGTTACGGCACAAATGTACACGACCAGCCCGGCAGTTACGGCAATGGCCACAAGTAATGTGGCCTTCACCAGATACGCGGTCGCCAATGTCAAAGCCACGTACTTCCTGACCCATATCGACAACTTCACCGACATATTCGTGCCCAACGACCATAGGTGTTGGAATGGTGTTTTGTGCCCATTCATCCCATTTGTAAATGTGTACATCAGTACCGCAAATGGCGGTTTTACGGATTTTGATCAGCAGATCGTTATGCCCAACTTCCGGTTTGGGCGCATCCGTCATCCAAATCCCTTCTTCTGCTTTTAACTTGGATAGTGCTTTCATGTGTTTTCACTCATTAGAAACACGCAAGCCATCAGCTTGCGTTAAAAATCGCTCACAGCCCTGGCTGTGGGGCAGTGATTAAATCACGCCCAGTTCTTTACCAATGCGAATAAAGGCATCAATTGCCTTGTCCAGCTGCTCTGTGGTATGCGCCGCAGAGATCTGAGTACGGATACGTGCCTGACCTTTAGGCACAACCGGATATGAGAAGCCGATCACATAAATGCCTTCGGCCAATAAGCGGTCCGCCATATCAGAGGCCACTTTTGCATCGCCCAGCATGACAGGAATAATCGCATGATCTTTACCGGCACAGGTGAAGCCTGCCGCTTCCATTTTACTGCGGAAGTGTGCAGCATTTTCCCACAGCTTGTTACGCAGTGCCTCACCTTCTTTCATCATGTCCAGCACTTTGATTGACGCAGTCACGATAGACGGGGCCAGTGAGTTGGAGAACAAATAAGGGCGTGAACGCTGACGCAGCCACTCAACAATTTCTTTTTTACCAGAAGTATAACCGCCTGACGCACCGCCCAGCGCTTTACCCAAAGTACCCGTAATGATGTCAACTCGATCCATCACGCCACAATACTCTGGCGTACCACGGCCATTTTCGCCTACAAAACCGACTGCGTGCGAATCATCAACCATGACCAACGCATCGTACTTATCTGCCAGATCGCACAGCTCAGACAGGTTACAAATCACCCCGTCCATTGAGAACACACCATCGGTCGCAATCAGTTTAGTTTTCACGCCGGCTTCGTCAGCAGCGATCAGCTGCTTCTCAAGATCTGCCATGTCATTATTGGCGTAACGGAAACGTTTCGCTTTACACAGGCGCACGCCATCAATGATAGATGCGTGATTCAGTGAATCCGAAATAATGGCATCTTCAGGGCCTAAAATGGTTTCGAACAGGCCTGCATTGGCATCAAAGCAAGAAGAGTACAAGATGGTATCTTCAGTTTGCAGGAACTCACTGACTTTGGCTTCCAGTGTTTTATGGATATCCTGAGTACCACAGATAAAACGTACAGACGCGACACCAAACCCGTGCTCATCCAGGCCACCCTGAGCAGCCGCAATCAAATCCGGGTGATTAGCCAGACCAAGATAGTTGTTGGCACAGAAGTTAATAACACTTTCGCCAGTTGATACTGCAATTTCTGCTTGCTGCTGAGACGTGATCACACGCTCTTTCTTGTATAAACCCTCAGCTTTTACTTCTTCAATCTGTTGCTGAAGCTGGCTAAAAAATGCCGCTGCTCTCATCGGGAGTCTCCATTAGTTGCACGGGGTGTGTGCCCCTGGCACACACTAAAATGCCGATATCCTTTATGCTCAATATCGGCTGTGTCATAAAATTCGTTGCTTATATTTTAAAAGGTTCGCACCTTAAATGCACGGATTGTGATTATCTTGTTCGCAGACGCTTTGTAAACGCTTATGAGATAAACGGAGGCAGATCAAGTGCCTGATATAATGATCCACACACATAGTCTGCTGAGTCGCGTACTTGTTCACTGAAAGTCTGTCCCGACTCAACCAGTATTTTAGTACCAACTCCCGCAGCCAATGCCGCCTGAATATCCGACCCCTTATCACCCACCATAACACTTTGTCTTGGGTCAATGTTATGTGCTTCAATGGCTTCTAAAAGCATACCGGGGTTGGGTTTACGACACGTACACTCACGCTGATAAGGCGGCTGTGCTTTATGCGGATGGTGGGGGCAAAAATAGACTCCATCAATGGTGACACCATGAGCCTGAAACTGCTGGCACATCCAGTCTGTCAGTTGCGCAAACTGGGCTTCGTCATAGTATCCCCGGCCGATACCTGACTGATTAGTCACCACGATCAGTTTGTAGCCCATTGCCTGAAACTGATAGCAAGCCTCAAACACGCCTTCGATAAACTCAAAGTCTTCAATTTTATGCACGTAGGCATGATCCTGATTGATCACCCCGTCTCTGTCCAGAAATACGGCTTTGTGTGTCATAACTGTTCCTGCTTTACTACCTTATCGAACATCTGTGTCACCCGTTCAATCGAAATTTGGCGCATCAGGTCGCTGCCCTTCATACGTGTGCCCCATTTGAGTTGCTGTGCATTTTTGCCCTTTTGCGCCATCAGGTTGTCATGATAGACCTCAACCACATAGTCCTGATACAAATACGGACCAGTGCGCTTAGGATTGGAGTGCGCATACAAACCAATGACCGGCGTGCCGACTGTCACCGCCATATGGGCGGGCCCGGTATCCGGTGCCAGAACCAGCTGTGCCTGCGCCAACACACACAGCAAGGTTTTTAATTTGGTTTTACCAACCAGGTTGGTGATATCGCACTTTGCATGCGCAATGATAGCGTCACTCAGGTTACGCTCCAGTTCAGTTGGTCCCCCAGTCAGAACCACACTAAAACCTTGTTCCGCAGCATGTTCAGCCAGCGCAGCATAGCGCTCAGGTAACCAGTTTCGCTCCGCCTTGCTGGCAGCAGGAGAAATCACAAAGATACGTGACAGCCCGGTAAGCAAAGCTTGTGCTTCTCGTTTATCTTCATCGCTAACGGGCATGTCCCAACTTGGCGCGCCACATTCAGCGCCTATTGCCCGGGCAAAGTTCTGAAAACCTTCCAGCACATGCGGTTCCCGCTGTGACTCAATGCGCTGATTAATCACCAGCGAGTGAAACTCCTTAGAGCGCCCTTTATCAAACCCAATTTTGACTTTAGCCGGGATACAACGCGCCGCCAGATTGGCACGAAACGCCACTTGCATATGCAAAAGCACATCAAACCTGTGCCCTTTAAACCGTGCTTTAAGCTGTTTAAATGCCGCTTTACCTTGTTTCTTGTCAAAGACAACAAACTCAACCCCAGGCAAATCGGCTAACAGCATAGCTTCAACCTTGCCTATAACCCAGGTTATTTTCGCCTGTGGGTGCGCACGCTGGATAGCCTGTACAGCCGCGACGGCATGACACACATCACCGATGGCCGAAAGCCGGAGAATACAAATGGAAGAAATTGCCTGAGACACACATTTCGCCTGTAACTGAAAATAAGCACCCGATCTTAAATAAAACCCACTATTTTGCAACCTATGAGATTCTCCCTGACAACAAAAGCCGTTACACTGGGCGTTTATCCATTCAGCCCCTGCTATTATTCGGTCATGCTAAAAATTGAACAACATCATAATCACTACTTGTTGCGCACCAACCATACGCCAGATACTTTATCTCTGGACTGGTTCGACATGGCATTCTGGCAGCGGAATAATGCCGTTGTGACCTCAAAACAAGGTCGTGCAGCAGCCTGGTTCGTACGCTATACCAACCAGGATATTGCTGTTCTCAAACACTACTGGCGTGGCGGGTTAATTGGTAAGTTACTCAAAGATCAATACCTGTTTACAGGCCTCAAGAACACCCGGGTATACCTCGAACTACACCTGCTGAACCAACTCGCCGACTTAGGCTTGCCAGTCCCCACCCCTTTGGGTGCCAAAGTAACCGTATCAGCGGGGATTTATCGCGCCGATATCCTGACACATGCCATCTCTGGTGCACAAAGTCTGTGTGAACGGCTACAGTCGGCGCCACTCAGTGCACAAGACTGGCAGCAGGTTGCTGCCACGCTGGCGCGCTTTCATCACGCAGGCGCCTATCACGATGATTTAAACTGCAACAATATTCTGTTCGATGATTGCGGGGAAGTGTACCTCATTGATTTCGACAAAGGTGCGTTAAAAACGCCTGCAAAAGAATGGCAGATGGCCAATATTGACCGTCTCGCACGCTCACTTAAAAAAGAAGCTAACCGCTCTGCGCAGTTCTTTTGTCCACCACAAGACTGGCAAAGCTTTATCGATGCCTATCAAAGTGAGATGAAAAAAAAGCCGGTTTAAAACCGGCTTCTTGTATCGTCAGAGGTCGCTATTCTGTCTCTCTTGCTTTCGCAATGATATTAGAGGTTGAGCAACCATCCAGAAACGCTAACACTTCTACCTGACCTCCCATAGCAAGGACATGATCTGCTCCTGCTATTTCAGATACCTGGTAGTCGCCACCTTTGACCAGTATGTGCGGGCTGATCTGTTCAATCAGCTTAGCCGGTGTGTCACCCTCACTCTCTTTGCCAAACGGGATCACCCAGTCGACAGAAGCCAGAGCGGACAGGACCATAGCCCGCTCGTTCAGGGGGTTAATTGGACGCTCAGGACCTTTCAAACGAGAAATTGAATCATCGTTATTCAACCCGACCACCAACCGGTCTCCTCTGGCTTTCGCTTGTGCCAGATAACGCACATGGCCTGCATGCAGAATGTCGAAGCAGCCATTGGTAAACACTATTTTTTCGCCATTTTGTTTGGCAAATTCAATGTGCTTAAGCACTTCTTCATACGGGGTTTGATAATGCTCACCAGTCTGACGCAAATACTGTCCCAGTTTGCGGCTCAGTTCTTCTGGTGTCACAGTAGCAGCGCCCAGTTTAGCAACCGCTATCCCCGCCGCTAAGTTCGCAAGCTCTACCGCTTCACTGGGCGATAGTCCAGCACCCAACATAGTCGTTAATGTCGCAATAACGGTATCTCCCGCACCGGTAACGTCACTGACTTCCTGAACCTGCGCTGCGAAATCATGCTTCTCATCCTGGGTGATCAGGGACATACCCTGTTCAGAACGAGTCAAAAGCATAGCGCCAATGCCTGCTTGCTTTATCAGACTACGGGCGCTCACCGTCAAAGCTTCTTCACTGCTGGAATCACCACCGGCCAAACGGAATTCATTGAGGTTTGGTGTAATATAATCCGCGCCCCGATAACGGGTCAGATCAGACGATTTAGGGTCAATCAGTACCGTTTTACCCGCAACCTTGGCCACACTAATCATTTCTTCGATGCAGCTTAAGGCACCTTTGTTATAGTCTGAAAATAGAACAAAATCATAGTCATTAATGACTTGTTCCAATCGCGTCAGCAACAGTTGGCTGTGAGACTGCACAAAGGGCTCTTCCAAGTCTAATCGTACGACCTGCTGGTGACGACTGATGACACGCATTTTGGCAATTGTCGGCAACTCCGCAACACTGACGAGTTGTGAAGCAATTTGTTCTTTTGCCAGAATAGACTCCAGCTGGCGACCATTGTCATCTTCACCAATCAGGCCCAGCAACCCAACCTGGCCATCCAGGTGAGCAATGTTCTTCGCCACATTCGCCGCCCCACCCGCTTTATCTTCAAGGCTGCTCACCTTGACCACGGGAACAGGCGCTTCTGGTGAAATACGGCCTGTATTACCATGCCAGTAACGATCCAGCATCACATCACCAACCACCAGGACCTTCGCCTGGTTTAAGTTTCTCAGTGCATTCAGATTCATGCCGACTGCTCCGCAATTACCATATCCACTGCCTCACATAACCAATGCCCGATAAACATATGGGCTTCCTGGATCCGTGCGGTCTCATCAAAGTCGATGATAATTGGCAGCTTGGCAATGTCTTTCACAGTACCGCCCGTGCGCCCGGTCAAGGCCACAGTGAACGCACCAATGTCATTGGCCGCCTGCAATGCCAGGTTAATATTCTCACTGGTCCCTGACGTGGTCAGGCCAATCACCAAGTCTTGTGGTTTACATAGCGCTTGCACCTGGCGTTCGAATACCGTATTGAAATGATAGTCATTGCTGTGTGCCGTTAAAATAGAGGTATCAGTCGTCAAAGCAATCGACGCCAGAGGACCACGTTCGAGTTTATAGCGGACCACAAACTCGGCTGCCAAATGCTGAGCATCGGCCGCGCTGCCACCATTACCAAACCAAATCACCTTGCCACCTGCCTCTAAGGTTGCTTTGCAGGCAGCCAGTAATTCCACGGACTGAGTGTGATAATCAGCCATTTTTGCGAACAACGCCATATGTCGCTCTAAGCTGGCCTGATAGCTTTGTTTGATGTGATCATTGATTGACATAGTGATCCTTAATAAATAATGCGACTCTGTCATCGTGACAAAGTCAAAAACTAACCCGTGTTAAATTAAATGGTGACGCTGTGCGTCAGACTACCAGTATACATTGACAGACAACCAAGTGTAGCTTTCGCCAAAGACATCTTTGCCGTAGGTCAGTGATGTCTCTACTTGCTTGTCATACATGCGCCGAGTATTGGCAAGCTGAAGTTGTCTGGCCTGCTCGTAGTCTCGTAAATGCACTCTGTCGAAAGTGACAAATCGGTTGCTATTCTTGACCGTCGATAGCTCCAGGCGCCACATTGAATCCAGGTTTTCTCGATAAGTCACCTCGATCAAATGACCTTTCCCAGGTACACCATCGTAAAGAGTGCGCTGGTTCGCCACCGCATGACCTACAACAAACCCATCTATCGTATTGCCTTGCGTTGGGTAAATATAGTTCTGGTACCACAGGCTATGCATATTGGTATATTCATATCTGAATGTCAGGTCTTGCGTCAGGGCTGGTAGATAAAAACCAAAGTTAGAAGCGATGTTGCCAAACTGGTAGTTCTTGTGGTCTTTCGTGTCTTCGCCACCATACTCAAAATACCACTCTACTGGCATCAACCAGCTGGTTTTAACGACAGAGGTAATACTTGCCCACTGATCGCCAAGTTCTTCATCTGAGCTCCCAACCTTGTCAACATTGTCGTTGCCCGCGGGATCAAAGTAGGCTTTTAAGACATCTTTGAAGCCAACTTCCCTTGGTCCACCGCCAAACTGCATCATTCGGTTGATGCCTATTTTCCAGTTTTCAAGTGGTTCAAAACTAAGATGAGTACCCGCCAATTTTGGCGTACCATCATGACGTTTGCCTTGATACAAAATGCCCTTTTCAACATGCTCAAGCTCGGCGTAAAACAATTCAAAATCAAAGTTCCACCAATTATCCAATGGCAGATTCAGACCCAAAGAGGCCGATAATGGCGCTTGTGCATTGTTTGAATACACCTGAGCACCATGTTTAAATGGCGAAAACCAGTGCTCTTTATAGCCCAGTGTCAATTGTAAATTATCTCCCCCTATCGCATAGAAGGTATTGTAAGGCACCACCTTACCAGACTCGACACGATACTCTGCGCCAATCTGAACCAGACTCATATCACTGCCGCGCCAGATCCCATCAAACGATAACTCAGCATACTCACTACTGTAATTGCCCCTGTCATTGGCAAGTTGTTGTACTTCGCCGGAATCAACCCGCAGCTTAATACCACGACGTGTAATTGCGTCCCTTTCCAGATAAGGGGCAAGTCGAGTTTTAATGCTTTGATGCAATGCAGGGTCAACCTTCACAAGCTGAGACAAGGTTTTATTAATTTCGGTTATGCGATACGGCTTCGCCATTGGCGTAGTGCCTGTCAATGCAAACATCTGGTCTATCTGATATTCCAGAAGATTGTCTTTACCCAAAGGCAAAAAAGCGGTTGGCATGGCAAAAGCCTGCGCTGCGCCCAGCAGACACAAAGTAGAAAGCGTGATAGTACGAAAGGACAACTTAAAACCTTTAAAATTGGAGATTTTGCCCGATCCTAGCAAATTCCCGTCCGCTGAGCACCTCAACAACTGTGATAATTTGTACGTGTGTTATCGCTTTTTCAGGCGGACAAGTTAAAATAAGCGTTTTTTATACTGATGGCTGTCATGATTAGACGTTTATACTCCCTGCTGCTGCTGATTTTATGTCCATTCATCGTACTGTACCTGTACGTTATCAGAGGAAAAAAGAACCCCCTGTATAAAGCGCATTTTTGCGAGCGATTTGGCTTTGTCCCTACAGCGGCTGCAAAGCAGGCCGTGGTTATCCACTGCGCTTCGGTGGGAGAAGTACTGGCTGCTGCGCCCCTCATAAAAGCACTGCTAGAAGCACATCCTGATGCCCCCTTTGTGCTTACCTGCAACACGCCAACAGGTCGCGAGCAGCTGAATCAACTCTTTGGCAACAGCGAACGAGCTATCACGATTTGCTATTTACCCGTTGATTTTGCTTTTGCAGCACGGCGCTTCATCAGACAACTCAGGCCGAGAATATTATTAGTACTGGAAACTGAGCTGTGGCCGAACCTGTTTTATTACGCCAATAAGGCACACTGCTCGGTCGCCGTCATCAATGCCCGCCTGTCCGAAAAGTCACTCACAGGATATCAAAAAGTGGCTTCCCTGAGCCGTTTTTTAATGCAGCAAATCTCTATGCTGGCCAGCCACAACCAGGAAGATGCCGAGCGTTTTATTAAACTGGGACTGGCACCAGACAAAGTCACCGTAACGGGCTCTATCAAATTTGATATTGCCCTGGATAACGTTCAGCAAGGCAAGATTGAGGCAATAAAAGCACAGCTCGGCACGCGACCAGTGTGGGTTGCCGGCTCTACCCATCCCACAGAGCATGAACAAGTGTTAACGGCCCATCAGCAGTTACTGGCCCACCAAAGCGATGCACTGTTGATCATTGCGCCCAGACACCCAGAACAATTCGATAAAGTTGCCGCTTTAATTGAAGCGCGGGCACTCAGCTACAGCCGTCGTAGCCAGGATTACACGCCGTCATCACAGGTCTTGCTGGCAGACACATTAGGCGAACTTAAGTGGTTATACGGATGTGGACAAATCGCCTTCATTGGCGGCAGCCTGATTGAACGGGGCGGGCACAACCCGCTTGAAGCAGCGGCCTGTTCGGTCGGTGTGCTGACCGGACCACATACCTATAATTTTGCCCATATATACCCTGAACTGTTTGCGCTGCACGGTGCCATTGAGGTGGCGGATCAGCAAGCGCTGGCTGATACTTTATTGGTTTACCTGCGCTCACAGCAAAGCGCAATAGAATTGGGCACACATGCAAAAGCGTGTCTGGCACGCAACCAGGGTGCCATTGTACGCAGTATTACTATGATCAACTCTCTTTTGGGAAAATAAATGCACCATATTGCCGTCCAAGCGATGCAAAACTGGGTCAGCTCAGTGATTGTCAAATACAACTTCTGCCCG
The DNA here is from genome assembly GCF_000238295.3 of Pseudoalteromonas rubra. Classification (NCBI taxonomy): domain Bacteria; kingdom Pseudomonadati; phylum Pseudomonadota; class Gammaproteobacteria; order Alteromonadales; family Pseudoalteromonadaceae; genus Pseudoalteromonas; species Pseudoalteromonas rubra. The sequence goes on along the minus strand of NZ_AHCD03000020.1, from coordinate 459,223 downwards.
TTTGCTCGCAAAGAAGTGGAACAAAACGCGATCCACTACCGAGTCTGCGAATCACAAAAAGCGGAAGATGCCGTGATGGATATGCTGGATGAGTGTCAGGCTCTGACGGAAACACCAAAGCGCGAAACCAGCTTACTCATCTTTACCCAAGGTTTCACAGATTTTGATGCGTTTTTAGATTTGGTAGACCTGGCAAACGCACTGTTAGTTGCCCAAGGCTATGAAGGCACCTTCCAGCTTGCCAATTTCCACCCGGATTACGTTTTTGCAGATTCAGAGCAAGATGATCCAGCCAACTACACAAACCGAGCGCCTTACCCTGCTTTACATGTCATTCGCGAAGCCAGTATGGCTGAGGCCCTGGAAAGTTATGATGATCCAGAATCTATTCCGGATAACAACATCAAGCTCGCACGCCGAAAAGGCGCGGCCTTCTGGCAACAACTGTTACGTCAGTGCCAGCAAACAGATTAACTGTCCGGGCGGAGAACTCCGCCCTGAACGCTATTTTTTAACCCACTTGCCATCGACTTTCACGAAATGGCCCGGTGCGGTTTTCGCAAATGTTTTCTTGGCTGCCATGGCTTCAACCTGGCTCAGACTAATGCCATTTTTCTTAGCAAGTTGCTGGTACTTAGCCTTGCGTTTACTGTTTACTTCTTTCACCAGCTTTTTCACTTCACTGCTGCCCTTGATCACGCCCAGATAACCCGCTGCGGTCTCACCTACTAAGCCCTGCGACTTAGCATCATCCAGGGTAATGGCAAATACCGAAAAACTCATACAAGCGGCGGCAATCGTAGTCAGTAACTTAGATGCGTTCATGATCTGGCTCCTTAGAATAATTCACTGTCATCGCTGAACAGATCGTCCAGCTCTTTGTCGACCTTAACACGTATCTCGTGGTCAACTTTGACGTTTAAGTTGATGGTGATAGGCTCTTTGGTTTCTACCTGCACTTTATGTGTACAAGCCGATACCAAACAAGCAAACACCAAAGTTAGCATCCATTTCATGCTGAGTTGCTCCTATTGATTTAACGCTTTTTCCACTGCCTGAGTAATTTCATCACTCAGACGCAACGCCCTGAACAGGGTATAAATATTCTCACTGTGCGTATAATTGAAATTCACAGGTTGCTTTTGCTGTTTATTTTCTCCAGCAATTTTAACGGCCAGCTCCAGCTGCCCATCTTGTGCCATATTCACATCAGCACTTAAGGTTTCAATACTCAGTTCATCCAACACACCGAACACTGTCTGCAACTCCGGGCGCTGAGACTTTAACGCATTAAACGACGCATTGTCCTCTACTTTCAACATGCTATCTACTACATTACTCAAATAGCCATCGCGGATCTCGGCCTGTCCGTTGCGTATGAATACCGGTAGCCTGCCAGAGACCTGGCCATGCAACTCAACCCCAGACTCACGACCAGCCTCTGAAATCAGCATCAAATCCAGGTCGCTGGCCGTCACCAAAATTTCCTGATCTTGCTTATCCAGTAAGACCTGCTCAGCCGCAAGCTGACCGCTGAACACCTTGGCGCTAAACTGGCGTAGCACGGGCAAATTATTATCTGAGGTTATCTGGCCGCGCACGTCTGTCAATACGGGGCCAGAGCGTACCTCGGTGATACTCATGGGTGCAGGCTCTATCATGAGCGATCCCGAATGCCACTGCCCCTTCAAAGGCAAATTCAGTCCAGACACATAGTGGTGCTCATACAAAAACGAGGCATCATCCAAGCTAATTTCAAAGTCAAAAGCCTGGCGTGATAATTCACCCGATACACTGGCATTGATCAGGCCCTGCTCTACTTTGAGTTTAGGCACAAACTGGCTGGCCACAGACTGAATCGCCCCCAGGCCATGCTCGGCCAACGTCAACGTAAAGGGCATCAGCCCGGCTTCAACGCGGTGCGTAAGCTGTAATTCAAGGTTATCATGGGTCAATAAATGAGTCAGTGCCAGCTGTTCAGTACCTTCGATGTCGCCTTCGCTGCGTATTGCAACTTCTCTAAGTACCAACTGCGGATGAGCCACCAGCTCTATAGTTGAGCGACCATTGAGTTTGCCAACAGGCCCCTCAGGTCGTAATGTACCACTAAATGTCAGCTGCTGATGTAGTTCTTTACCTCGCACGTCCTCGCGTTTAAACGAACCAACCCGAATATCAGCGTTTACATTAACCACCAGCGAGTCATCAATTTCACCATGGCCTGCCATTATCAGATTGCGCCCCTGCACCCCACTGATCTGATATCGCTCTACCTCAGCGTCGAGCTGCCATTGTAACTGCTCAAACGGCACCTGTTGCGCTGTGTCACGGCGCTCGCTCATTGCGATGAGAGCCTGAGCTGACACAGAGGTAGTCAAATTGTCTAGCATCATTGCTTCCGTCGCTACAGATTGAGCCTGTGGTTTTGCTGTGACATTGAGCATCAACTGTTCGGTCACTTTGCCCTGTAATGAAAAGTCACTGCGCATGTTCAATGCCTGCCAGTCGATGGGGAGCTCCTCTGGTGCCTGCGCAACCTCAAAAGTCACCATGCCCTGACTTTCCAGTTGTGTCCCTGCCAGCAAAAAATCGACTTGCGCATCCAGCAACTGAAATGCCTCACTGTGATGCGACACCATCAGTTTGCCCTGCATCTGCTGTGTAGGCAGCTGATAGACAAACTCACTCAGGGTGAATGTACTAACATGTGCAACATCCTGCACGCTCAAAAGCGGCAGTGTAAGGGCCTGTGTGGTAAGTGTAACGGGCTCCGATATACGTGCCTGCCAGTGCCCGGACCAGATGCTGTTTTTCCAGTCTGCTGGCAGCTCAGCCAGCAACGCTTGGCACTCAGCGACGGCCAAGTCAACAGGCAGCTGACGCAAATCCAGCGTTGCGCGCTCGTCTGTAAAGTCCCATTGCCCCGTAATCACACCCTTGACCTGGATCTCGGGCTGGCACTGAGGTAAAGCATAGTTCAATGTGCTCTGTAACTGGATATCAGCGCTGATAGCCTGACCGTTGAACTCGGCTTCAACTTTGCCAGTGAGTGCAGACACACTCACAGGGAGTTTCGCCTCACGCAAAAACATCTGTACAGCCGGACTCGATAGCCTCAGTGCCGCACGCAGCTTGGTATCACTCAGGGCAACGTCGGCCTCGACATCCCCGTTAATGGTAAAAGCAAAATCATCGGTTTGCTTAACGCTCAAATTCAGCGGTTCAGGCAATAATGGACTGGATACAGTGAGCGCCTCAACCTCAACCGTGGGCATGCCTTCAGGTAAATCAAGCTGTAAAGGTGCAGGCGCATAGGTCACCTGAGTGTTGTTATCCGTCTGAGTTTGCTGATGAACCACCCTCATGCTCCCCACCTGGAAGTGGTCGCCATCAAAGGTAGCATCGCGGAGCTCAACGGATACGGCTTCACTGCGCCAGCACATACGCTCGACGGCAAGTCTGTCCCAACTGTCTACGGACCAATCCAGACATTCAAGCAAGCCCTGCTCCTCGGTTAGTATTTGTTTACCAATCGTCAGCGTCAGTGGCACGCGAAAATAATAGACCGTGATCCCTAATGTAAACAGAGCAAATAGCAGAATAAGAAAAAAGCGCCGCATCGGTACCTGGTATTCAATGAAAACTGGCTTAAGTGTAAGGGATCTTACTGACGATGTAATGTTTGCCCAAGTAAGAAGATGTTAAGTTCGCAAAAACCTCTTACAAATAGGCCATTATGTCATCAGCTAACGGATTTACAGCTTGCCTTTGCGCTTGAGCTCTTCGAGCCTCTCACGCTCAGCGAGGATCATTTTAATCATATTGACGCGGATATCGGCTTCGAGTTGCTTGTATTCAGAGAGCTGCTGTTCCAGCAGTGCAATTTCATCCACTTTAGCACTGTCACGATATTGCTTCAAACCAATGTGCTCAACGAGCACCGCATCCGATAACACTTCTGCTTCTTCGTGCTCCTGCACCTGAAGACGGCGCTGTTGCACAGATTGCATGAGCTTACTGAGCTGTGCCTGTAGCTTACGGATAAACGCCTGGATCAATGCCATGGCTTTTTCCAGTTCCTCGTAGTCCTCTTTGAATACCGGGTTGTCTTCTTTGTACTGACCCGCCTCTTCATCCAGCTCTTGTGACAGTAAGGGAGGGACCGTATCAATCTCGTCACGATTCTGCATATCCACACTGACCTTAGATTCAGACGCTCTATCGCTGTTATTGCGCACTTGCGCATGCGATACCGACTTGCTTACAGAAGCACTACCTGGGTGTACTTGTATGTCCATACTCACTCCTTGACTGTCATTATTGGTCTGTAGGCGTCGCTCTGCGCCTGGAGGTACCTCTAATTCAACCATTGTATCGGTATTTACATAGAATACTTGAGGAGAGAAAGTATACGGCATGAATAATACCAAACCATGAACACAATGATGTGACAGGCAATAAAAAAGGCCACCGAAGTGACCTTTTTCAAACAAGCTAAACAATTAGCCGATATTCTTACGTGCGTTACGGAACATGCGCATCCAAGGGCTGTCCTCTTTCCACTCATCCGGGTGCCAAGAGTTCGCTACGGCACGGAATACACGCTCTGGGTGTGGCATCATAACTGTTGCACGACCATCAGTTGATGTAATACCGGTAATACCCTCTGGTGAACCATTCGGGTTGTTCGGGTATTGCGTAGTCGGCTTACCAAAGTTATCCACGTACTGAACGGCTACTGTGCCAGACTCAAGCGCCGCTTTTACTGCTGCGTCGTTGGCAAACTCAGCATGGCCTTCACCGTGTGAGACTGCGATTGGCATACGAGAACCAGCCATACCCTGGAAGAATACTGACGGGCTTTCTTGTACTTCTACAAGGCTGAAGCGTGCTTCAAAACGCTCTGACTTGTTAGTTACAAAACGTGGCCAGTGCTCAGTGCCTGGAATAAGCTCTTTCAGAGTTGATAACATCTGACAACCGTTACACACACCTAAACTGAACGTATCTTGACGTTCAAAGAAGGTTTGGAACTGATCGCGTGCCATATCATTGAATAGAATTGACTTAGCCCAGCCTTCACCCGCACCCAGTACGTCACCGTAAGAGAAACCACCACACGCTACAAGACCTTTAAACTCTTCTAGTGTTAAGCGACCTTCAAGGATGTCACTCATGTGTACGTCTACTGCTGCAAAACCTGCACGGTTAAATGCGGCGGCCATTTCAACGTGTGAGTTAACGCCTTGCTCACGCAAGATGGCCATCTTAGGCTTAGCACCTGTTGCGATGTAAGGTGCTGCAACGTCTTCATTTAAGTCAAAGCTTAGTTTAACGTTCAGACCTGGATCTGTTTCGTCAAACTTAGCATCAAATTCTTGCTTAGCACACTCAGGGTTGTCACGAAGTGCCTGCATCTTATATGTGGTTTCAGCCCAAATAGTACGTAGTTCAGTACGTGTATTTGCCAGTACGGCTTCACCGCCACGGTTGAAGATTACTTTGTCTTCTGTGTTTAGTGCACCGATAGTGTGGCTGATTGTTGCAAGGCCATTATCAGCAAGAATTGCTTCAACTGCTGCAAGGTCGTCATTGCGAACCTGAATTACTGCACCCAGCTCTTCGTTATAAAGCGCTTCGATGTCAGAACCTATCAGGCTATCAAGATTTACCGTGACACCGGTGCGACCTGCGAATGCCATTTCAGCGACAGTTGTGAATAAACCACCGTCTGAACGGTCGTGGTAAGCAAGTAGCTTCTCATCCGCGACAAGAGCCTGCATCGCGTTGTAGAAACCTTTTAATAGCTCTGGGCTATCTACGTCAGGCGTCTTATCACCAAGCTGCTTGTAAACCTGTGCAAGGCTTGATGCACCCATACGGTTTTGACCTGCACCTAAATCAACTAAGATCAGGCTTGAATCGCCTTTGTCAGTACGAAGCTGAGGCGTTACCGTTTTACGAATGTCTTCAACACGGCCAAACGCAGTGATGATCAGAGAAAGTGGTGCTGTTACCGCTTTGTCTTCACCTTTGTCTTGCCACGTGGTTTTCATCGACATTGAGTCTTTGCCAACCGGGATCGTTAGACCCAACGCCGGACACAACTCTTCACCTACGGCTTTAACCGCTTCGTAAAGACCTGCGTCTTCACCTGGGTGACCTGCTGCTGCCATCCAGTTTGCTGATAACTTGATATTCTCAAGACCACCAATGTTTGCACCAGCAATGTTAGTGAGCGCTTCTGCTACTGCTAAACGTGCAGAAGCACCGTAGTTTAGAAGTGCCGCAGGTGTGCGTTCACCCATTGACATTGCTTCACCGTGGTAAGTATCAAACGCAGCTGCTGTTACAGCACAGTTTGCTACTGGTACCTGCCAGGGGCCAACCATTTGGTCACGGGCCACCAGACCTGTCACCGTACGGTCACCAATGGTGATAAGGAATGTTTTCTCAGCGATAGTTGGTAGACGAAGTAAACGTTTAGCGGCTTCCTCAACGTTGATGCTGTCAGTGTTAAGGGCTTGACCTTCAACTTTCTTTGACTCAACGTCACGGTGCATCTTAGGCGCTTTACCAAGCAGGACTTCAAGCGGAAGATCCACAGGGTTGTTGTCGAAGTGGCTATCTGCAACCGTTAGGTGACGCTCTTCAGTTGCTTCACCGATCACTGCGTACTGCGCGCGCTCACGCTGACAGATGGCTTCAAAACGGTCAAAGTCTTCAGCGGCTACGGCCAGTACATAACGCTCCTGAGATTCGTTACACCAAATCTCGTGTGGTGCCATGCCCGGCTCATCGTTCGGGATGTTACGTAGCTGGAATTTACCACCACGGCCACCGTCATCTACCAGCTCAGGGAATGCGTTTGAAAGACCGCCCGCGCCCACATCGTGAATAAACGCGATGGGGTTCTCGTCGCCCAGCTGCCAACACTTGTCGATCACTTCCTGACAACGACGTTCCATTTCAGGGTTTTCACGTTGTACAGACGCAAAGTCCAAGTCTTCATTTGACTGACCCGATGCCATTGATGATGCAGCACCACCACCCAGACCGATGTTCATCGCAGGGCCGCCCAGTGCAACTAGCTTAGCACCGACAGGGATTTCACCTTTTTGAACATGCTCAGTACGGATGTTACCCAGGCCACCTGCCAGCATAATTGGCTTGTGGTAACCACGTACTTCTTCACCATTGTGGCTGTTCACTTTTTCTTCGTAAGTACGGAAGTAACCAAGCAGATTAGGACGACCAAATTCGTTATTGAACGCCGCACCACCCAGAGGACCATCGATCATGATGTCGAGTGCATTAACAATGCGACCTGGCTTGCCGAAATTGCTTTCCCACGGCTGCTCGAAGCCAGGGATACGCAAGTTAGATACCGTAAAACCAACCAGGCCTGCTTTTGGCTTAGAGCCGCGGCCAGTAGCGCCTTCGTCGCGAATTTCACCACCTGAACCCGTTGATGCACCAGAGAAAGGGGCAATCGCGGTTGGGTGGTTGTGGGTTTCAACCTTCATCAGGATTTCAATGTTTTCCTGATTGTAGCTGTACTCCCCCTCTTTATTCGGGAAGAAACGACCTGCTTTTGAGCCTTTCATTACCGCTGCGTTATCTTTATACGCAGACAATACATTTTCAGGGTGCGTTTCGTATGTGTTTTTGATCATTTTGAACAGCGACTTAGGCTGCTGTTCACCGTCGATTGTCCAATCGGCGTTGAAAATTTTATGACGACAGTGCTCAGAGTTCGCCTGTGCGAACATGAATAGCTCGATGTCGTTCGGGTTACGCCCTAGCTTTTGGAAATTTTCTACCAGGTAATCAATTTCGTCATCCGCCAGCGCAAAGCCTTGCTCAACGTTTGCAGTCGCAAGCGCTTCACGGCCACCGCCAAGAATGTCTACCGATGACATTGGGCGCGGCTCTTCAACGCGGAATAGCTGACCGGCATCTTCCAGCGAGCTATGTACCGACTCTGTCATGCGATCATGTAAAAGCTTGGCTACCTCATCGATCTGCTCTGCACTCAGCGCGCCCTCGACATAGTAGGCAATACCACGCTCTACGCGGTGTACTTTATCCAAACCACAATTGTTGGCGATGTCAGTGGCTTTCGATGCCCAAGGCGAAATCGTACCAATTCGCGGCGTGACTAAAATCAGGGTTCCTTCAGGCGCATGTTCGGCAATGGTCGGGCCGTACTTTAAAAGCTTGCTCAGCTTGTCCAGTTCAGACTCAGAAAGTTCCGCTGTCAGATCAGCAAAATGCATGAACTCGGCATACACACCAGTCACTGGCAATTGCGCATCGTTACAGCTTTTAAGGATTTTTTGAACTTTGAAATCAGAAAGTGCAGGTGCACCACGTAGGATCAACATAGGTATTTTCATCCGGGGTTAAGGATTGAACGATATTTTGGGCCGCCATTATAGTCGATTTGCCCTCCTTATTTAACTCAAATTTAGCAATTATCGAAAAAAAGCCCCTTCACAAAAGCACCGTTAATTGCGAGCATGGAGCGGTCTGTCACTCTCATTTGATCAAGGAGCCAAAAGTCACTTATGCGTTTGCTTTCCTCTGTGCTGGTACTGTGCTGTGTATTGCTATTAAGCAGCTGCGAAAAAATGCCTGCCACTCAATTACAACAGATCAAAGCGCAGGAAGTGATCCGCATTGGCACCCTGGTGGGACCCGCGACCTTTTATCAGGGCATTGGCGGTGAACAGGGGTTTGAGTATGAACTGGCAGAGCAGTTTGCCAATGAGCTCGGCGTTGAGTTACAAATGGTGCCTTTTTTCAGCCTGAAAAAACTGTTCGAACGCCTGCAAAGTGGTGATCTGGACATGGCAGCGGCAGGGCTCAGCTATCACCCTCAGCGCGCGGCCCATTTTCGTTTTGGCCCCAGCTATCGGGAGATCAGCCAAAAGTTGGTCTTTAAACAAGGCAATACCCGACCTCGCAACTTTGCCCAGTTAACCGGACCTGTCACCGTTTTAGCGGACAGCCACCATGTGATCTCTTTGCAGGCTGCACAAAAGCAGTACCCAGAGCTCAGCTGGCAAACCGTCGATGACCGGGATCAGGAAGAGCTATTACAAGGGATCATCGACGGCGACATACAATACACAGTGGTCGATTCGCACTCGCTGGCCCTGTTCCGACGTTACCACCCCAATGTCAGCATCGCATTTTCCGTCACTCAGGCCGATCCGGTTTCCTGGGTGCTGCGCAACGAAAAAGACGATTCTTTATATGCACTGCTGCCGCCGTTTTTTGCCAAAATGCAGCAATCTCAGCAACTCGCCGCGCTCGAAGAGAAGTACTTTGGTCATGTCAGACGCTTTAATTACGTCAACACCCTGGCTTTTGTCGAAGCGAGTAAAACCACACTGCCTAAATATCAGCACTGGTTTATGCAATATGCTGAGCAGCACCAGCTGGACTGGCGTTTACTCGCCGCACTGAGCTATCAGGAATCAATGTGGAATCCCAGGGCTAAATCGCCCACCGGTGTACGCGGGATCATGATGCTCACACAGCGCACAGCCAAACAAGTTGGCGTAACACACAGGCTCAAACCGGAACAGAATATTCGCGGTGGCGCTCGCTATTTACGTAAACTCATTAATCGCATCCCCAAACAGATAGGTACGCCAGACAGAACCTGGTTTGCGCTTGCTGCGTATAATGTGGGGTGGGGCCATGTGAATGATGCACGTAAGCTGACGATACGTCAGGGTGGCTCGCCAACCAGCTGGGCAGAGGTGAAAAAACGACTACCACTGCTGACTAAAAAGCGCTACTATCGAGAGACAAAATATGGATATGCGCGCGGCGATGTGGCAGTGACCTATGTAGATAATATTCGCCGATACTACGACGCCCTGATCTGGTTGGACGAAAATGGGGCCCTTCAAGTCAATACAGACTCAGAGCAACCAGCCCAATGATCTACAAGGCGTTCCGTTAAGTACCCGGTACGGTATTCAGAGCCTGTCATCAAGTTGACATACGAATACGCTATAGCTGTCGCGCGTAGTTGTTCTCTCACTAAAAATGGAGGTTACGATGCTAAGAAGACGTCGAACTCATCAGTTTAAACGTAACACGCGCAACACGAATCCAAATCGTCGCCGTATTATGTTACGCAACATCAACCGTAAGATTTTATTACGCCGTCGCATCTATGCACTGATCCAAATTGCGGCAGACGAAAGAGCGGCTCAATCCTGAGCTGCTTGGTCGTTAAATCCGGCTTGCCTGGCTTTTTTCTGCGCCTTGATCTCTTTGCGTCGACGCCTAAAAAATGCCGATAATTTCTCGCCACATTGCTCGGCTAAGACCCCGCCGGTCACCTCAACCTGGTGGTTCAGTTTCGGCTCCTGCAGCAAATTCATGATTGACCCCGCAGCCCCCGTTTTCGCATCCGAGGCACCAAACACCACCCGTTTAATTCGGCTATGTACCAGCAAGCCAGCACACATAGGACATGGCTCCAGCGTGACATATAAAGTGCAATCTACCAGACGATAATTTTCGATGCGCTGACCTGCATCCCGGATCGCCAGCATTTCCGCATGGGCCGACGGATCGTGACAACAAATAGAGCGGTTCCAGCCCGCGCCAACCAGCTCACCGTCTTTTACCACAACGGCACCAACCGGGATCTCATCTTCCTGCTCGGCCTTGTCGGCATACTCCAATGCACGCTGCATCCAATAAAGATCTTGCTGTTGTTCGTCCACCTAAATGCTCCTGGGTACAAAATGGGGGATATTCTAGCGTATTGTCGCGAACTGCGCACTGTGACAGTTATATTGCTAAAATTAGCAAATTGCCATGGCTCAATGACATCAATTTAAGCTATAATTCGCCGCTTTTTTTATTTGACGAGCTCAACACACACGGGTAAAACATGAAATTTCCGGGCCGCAGAAGACATAAACATTATTTTCCAGTCGAAGATAAAGACCCTATAATTAACCAGTTACATGTCGTTGATCGACTTAAACGCAACTACATTTGTGGGATAGACCAAATTGTAGTAGACATCGAAGCTAAGGTCGATCAGGCCTTCCTGGATGAGTTTGGGTTGCAACGCGGTATGTCTCAAGTGATAGACAATGATGTCACCAATGCGCTTTACGATCGCCTGAAACGTGATGACATGATTGACTATGAATTTGCTGGCGGCACCATTGGCAACACCATGCACAACTATTCAGTGCTGGCTGATAGCCGCTCGGTGTTACTGGGCGTCATGAGCGAAAACATCCAAATAGGCAGTTATGCCTATAAGTTTTTGTGCAATACCTCCAGCCGGGTCGATCTCGATTATCTGCAACCCGTTCCGGGTCCCATCGGCCGCTGCTTTACACTGATTGACGACAGTGGCGAGCGGACCTTCGCCATCAGTGCCGGCATGATGAACCACCTTAAACCTGAGTCTATTGACAAGTCATTGATTGAACACGCCTCAGCATTAGTGATCAGTGCTTATCTGATGCGTACTTCAGGTGAAGAAACTATGACTCAGGCCACCATGCAGGCAGTGAAATATGCCAACGATGCCGGTGTGCCCGTGGTATTAACGCTGGGCACTAAGTTCCTGATTGAGCAAGATCCGACCTGGTGGGCAGAGTTCGTTGAAAAACACGTCGACATTCTGGCCATGAATGAGGAAGAAGGCGAAGCCATCACCGGTTTTGACGACCCGTTGCTGGCCGCTGACAAAGCGCTGGACTGGGTTGATTTAGTGATCTGTACAGCCGGACCTAAGGGCCTGTTTATGGCCGGTTACGTGGATGATGAGAAGAAACGCGAAACCGAGTACCCGCTGCTGCCAGGCGCTATCCCTGAATTCAACCAGTATGAATTCTCCCGGGCAATGCGCCGCAGTGCGTGTAAACAGCCAATCAAGGCGTATAGCCATACCGCCCCTTACATGGGTGGCCCGGATACCATTAAAAATACCAATGGTGCCGGAGATTGTGCATTGGCGGCAGTCTTACACGACCTGTCGGCGAACGTCTATCACAAGCTCAACGTGCCAAATTCAGCCAAACATGAGCAGCACGCCATTACCTATTCTTCACTGGCACAGATCAGCAAATATGCTAACCGCGCCAGCTATGAGGTATTAGTACAGCACTCACCGCGCCTGTCGCGTGGCCTGCCAGAGCGCGAAGACTCGCTCGAACAAACTTACTGGGACCAGTAAGCAAAAACGGGAGCCATGGCTCCCGTTTTTTGTGTCTCACTGTCACCTAAAATAATGCGGTGCCCAGCTTTTCAGCCAGTAACTCAAGCGCCGCAATACCCGCAACGGAATTACCGACTTTATCGAGCCCCGGTGACCATACCGCCACCGTAAAGCGACCCGGTGCGACAGCAATGATGGTGCCCGACACCCCGGATTTGCCCGGCATCCCCACCCGATAAGCAAAGTCTCCGGCAGCATCATACAAACCACTGGTAAACAGCAAAGAATTAAGCTGCTGGGTTTGACGTGTACTTAGCACCTGCTGACCACTTTGCTGACATACTCCACCCGTTGACAGATAAGAAAATGCCCGTGCTAGTTCGCAGACATTGAGCTCAATGGCACAAAAATTAAAATACGACCACAGCACCTCTTCCACCTGATTGTCAAAGTTACCAAATGATTTCATCAGGTAGGCCATGGCGGCATTGCGATAACGATGATCGTACTCAGATTGCGCCACCACCTTGTTAATGGCCACTTTTGGATTCGCCGTGTGGCAGCGATAACTTTCCAGCATAGTGTGGATAGGCGCACTCAGGCGGCTGAACAAGGCATCGCAGGTAACAATGGCCCCGGCATTTATAAAGGGATTACGGGGGATGCCATTTTCAAACTCAAGCTGCGTGAGGGAGTTAAATGCCGTCCCCGACGGCTCTTTGCCCACGCGTTGCCACAGCTCATCACCATAACGCTGTAACGCCAGCGTCAGGGTCATCACCTTAGAGACAGATTGAATGGTAAAACGGCTGTCACAGTGGCCGGCACTGAAGGTCTGTCCGTCGGCAGTTTGCAGTGCAATAGCAAACTGCCCCAGTGGCTGCTCAGCCAGCGCAGGAATATAATCAGCGACCTTTCCCTGCTGGGAGAAGGGCTGAACCTGCTGTGCAACGTGTTGCAAAATAGCCTGATAATCGGGCGTGGCTGTTGTCATAGAAAACGGTCATCATCTCAAAAAGCACAATAGCGCGAGTGTAACAGATCTATGGCCACAAAAAAGCCGCGCTGAGCAGTGTCAGTGCGGCTTTTTATTGATGCCTGTTGGCCCGGCTTACTTGGCAAACAGCTCTTTGATATTGGCCAAATCTGATTTACCAGCGATCAGCTCATCCGGCGTTAAGCCTGATAATTCGTGCGGGAACACCAGCCACTCGTCCGACTCGTGGATAAAGTAATCCGGCGTCATAGGGACTTTTTTATTGGTCGGCTTGTAATACGGACAAGCAACACGAATGTCTTTTGGCAGGTTCAGGCGCATCAGCTCTTCGAGTTTTTCACGCAGCGCATAAATACTGCGGCCCGAGTCAAACACATCGTCCACAATCAGCAACGAGTCGCCCGCATTGGCGTTTTCAACAATATAATGCAAACCGTGTACTTTGATCTCTTTCGACTGCTTGCCAATGCCGTAATAAGACGAGGTACGCACTGCAATGTGGTCGGTTTCTATGCCTTTGTAATCATAGTATTCCTGAACTGCAATCCCGATAGGCGCACCACCGCGCCAGATGCCGATAATAAAGTCAGGACGAAAGCCGTCTTCATAAACCTGAGCGGCCAGTCGAAATGAATCTTCAAGTAATTGTTGCGCCGTGATATAGCACTTGTCAGACATACAAACCCCGTGTCATTGAGCAAAGAACACCGCACCACTGCGAGCCTACAGATACCTGCACAGACAGCACGGCTGAGAATAACGTATAACCGGGTATTTTAGCTGAGTAAAATTAAAATTGCTTGCGCTAGCGCAGTTTTTTTACAGGATGATGACTGAGTGGAAGTGGAACGCTGATCGCTTAACCTGGGCGTAAATGAATGACTGACGGTGAAACACTTTTACCGCCAGTCTGATACCCGTGCTTTAGCCGGTAATCGAATAGCCCCGAAGATGGTAATTAAATGAGCCTGACACCTGAGCGCCACCCAAAGCGCACACTGAGTAAAGACCCGACACAGGGGCTACCAGGTTAAAAGCCTTTAAGACTTGGGGGGCTTTTCAATTGGCTGACTTCTTGGTGGTAAATTCGTATCACCGGGCTTGTTAACCCCACCCTGAACTTTTAACAAATCTGCTTTGCTGATGTTTTTCATTCCTATGCTTCCTCGCTATTTACTGGCACACCCTATGGGATTGCACTCAGCATGATGAATTTATTAATACAAATACACACTTTGCGACCATTAGTAAACCCCGGTTTGTAAGCATGTCCGGCACTAAAGGCTCCTAACAGTCGCGCCAAGCATTTTGTACTACTAATCGGATGCTTTAGTAGCAAAGCTTTCCCCACGCTCCTTATAAAAAAGTTCACGGGCTGGCGTTTTGACGGCATAAGTCAACAAACATAAGTACATCAGCAAGTTTAATGAGATCATTATAAAATTGCGTATATCATTACTCATTATCCAGCCATCAATCAGGTAGAACTTATATAACCATACCTCAAGGTATTTAAATGCAGCCAGAACAAAGTCAACAAGATGCAACAATATCAACCCTATCTCTTGCACCGAGAAGTGATGATTTTTATAAACGCGCAAGAAGAAAGAGATACCTGTCAACTGATATATAAAAAGCGCAATTCGACTACGGTAGACGACAGGCACTACGATTAACATACATATCACCATGTTGTACAAATACATGTGCGTCGTCCAGGTATAACTAACCTTGTATAGGGCTAAATCGACGATCTCCAAAATCAACATCAAGAGCAAAAAATATCGTGAGCCTTCATACTTCCATGTATATAGCAAGGCAGCTAGTATAAATGGGAAGCCTGAATAACTAAAAATTGTATAAAAATCCATCTTACGACTCCTCTTCTTCGTTTTGCTTTTCCGGGCTGGCTGATGGCTTGTCGCTTAAGAAACTGAAATACATGGCAACCAGGTCCTTGCCAAAAATCATAAAGATATCCAGCAACTGGGCACTGGTCATATCCGTTTTGCCACTTTCCCAGTTACTCACCGTTGACTGGTCAACCGCTGACGACATTTTAGCGGCCAGATCTTTCTGGCTTAAGCCAAGTTCATTACGCATCTGACGAATGGAGCGCTGGACCAGGCGGTTAAACCGCTCTATTTCCTGCTGTCGCTTCCTTGGGCTATGCTTCATTCTTTTTTCCACGGGTTAAAATTGTAAACAGATAATTACCACAGGTTAACCAGAGCAACAACTGAATTGCGCAGGCTTAGGGATATCTATGAATATATTCATCACTCCCTTGCCTTTTTTGTCTATCTTTATAAATACTTACCAACTACTTGTATTAGTTTTGTACAGCGTTTATAACACCCACTCTATCCGCCATGAAGGAAACGCCCATGAGCCAACTTACCCAGTTCAGATTGCTGGCCGACTATAATCAATGGATGAATCACAAGATCTATACCGCCGCCGCGCGACTCAATGAAACCGCCTTAAAACAGGATCGGGGGGCTTTTTTTGGTTCGATACTGGGCACCTTGAACCACCTGGTTGTGGCCGATCTTATCTGGCTCAAGCGCTTTGCTGCCATTGAAGCCTGTGCCAGTGTGCTAGCACCTGTGGCTGCGCAGCCCGACCCCACCAGCCTGGCTCAATGTATATTTGAAGACCTGGCGCAATTAACGGATTATCGTCAGTGGCTGGATAAACAGATCATCTATTTGTTGCAAGCGTTACAGGAAAGCGATTTAGCGGGCACACTGACCTATCGCAACACCAAAGGCGCGACCTATCAGAAACCCTTTGCCAGTTTACTGACTCACTTATTTAATCACCAGACGCACCATCGTGGGCAGATATCTACGCTGTTAAGTCAGGCGGGAGAAGACCTCGGGGCAACCGATCTGGTGTTGCTGGTTGATGATATAGAAAAAGCGTGACCTCACAGGGAGGTCACGGTCATGCAGATTACTCACAGCCTTTTTGAATACTGGTTGTCCAGACCTTCAATATAAAGTCGTTATAATCGCGGTCGTTTTGGTCTTCCCAATACTGTTTGTCACCATAAACACGATAATTGGTGGTCAGCTGGTTAGGATTGCCGTTAATGGATAGCACATAGTCATAACTGGCCCCTTCAATGACATCATAACTGCCTGAGCCACCGTATTCGTCCAGCAGTTTCACGTAACTGCCATTCACCCGGACACCCCAGTCATTGTTGTAGCCTGCGCTTTCGCTGACAAACTGATAATGAATGCGGGTATAATTATCAGGGATACAGGCAGGGTCGTTGTCTTCTATGGTGCCCGAAACAGATGCGGAACCACTGGTGTGTGTTGCGCCCTCAACCACCAAGGTCAGCGCCTCGCTGTCTTCATGGCTGTCATCGTCCAGGGTAGCAATGCTAATGGTCGCACTGGTCTCGCCCGCAGCAATCGTGACGCTGGCAGATGGCGAGGTGTAATCACCGGCAGAGGTGGTGTCATCCAGCACACTGACGTCGAGCGTCACATCCTGATAATAAGCATTACTTAAAGTCACTTGATATTCGAGCTGACCCCCTTCCGATACCGTATCCGTCACTGCTTCTACCGTGAAGGTCGGTTCAGGATCAGTTTCACAACTGGGTGTGGTGTAGCAGGCCACTGCCTGATCGGTATTCACCGCCAAATCGTTGAGCCGCACCGGCACCGTAGCCAGTAAACAGGTATTACCCGACTGAGGATTGAGTTTGTAAAGCTTAGAGCGATTCACATGGCCATAGTCGTTGATCAGGGTGCGACTGACAACCACTTCTCCGGCCTGATTTAACGCAGCCCCGGTGGCAGCGGTTAGGCTATGATTGGCCAGTTTAGTGGCCTCGAAGGTGGTTTTATCTATCTGATAAACACTGCGACTGGTGATCAAATACCAGTTACCATTTTGGATCACTAAGTCGCCACGAAACTTGCCTTTGAGCGATCCCAATGCACCCAGCTCTGTTGCTTCACCCGTGTTTTTATTGATTTCATAGAGCTTTTTAAAATCGGTGCCCAGCAGCGCATCGCGCTCAGGATCATACACCATACTCAGCACCTGAGAGGTTCTGCCCACCAGTGTGTGTGTATCGGTAGCAAAATCATAGTATGCCAGGCGCAAATATTTAAAGCGCTTGCCCTCTATCGGCAGGTGCGTTAACTGCTCTGCACTGAGGTTCAGGTGACTCACGTCAACCTGGTATTCAAACGGTCTGGGCGCTGACACATAATACATGCGCTTGCTGGCCGGATCATAAGCCAACGCTGAGGCACTAAATTCCGCCAGCGTTTGTGCGTAAGCACTGTTATCTTGTTCGTTCAGACCAAATAAAATCCCCACATCGCCACGACCCGCATTAATGCCATATAGCTGGCCGCTACAGGTATTCGCGTAAGAAACAGAAGACGCCACCAGGGCAATCAAAGAAAGTGATGTTTTTAGCATGGTAATAAACTCGTTCGGTTCATCCAAATTCAGGCTAATACAACACAAAGTAATGACACATCTACCTCCGCTGTATGATGCGATTTCCTATTCCATTAGGAGTGAGTGCTTCCATTATTATCTTTGCAATCTGAGGCCATGATGCGCGCCAAAACACAAAAAATCAACAATAAAATAAGAACAATGGATTAATTTTATACCATAAAAGCACCATAATCAGATTTTCTGAATAATCTCAGTACAATACAAGCCGCTTGATTTTTAGTCAGCGCGTACCTATTGAGAAGTTTAATTAAGCAAAAGGAATAACGCTGATGAACAACGACGACCTGACCCTGATGCAGATAATGCTAAAAGCAGGGCTAATTCTCACACTGAGTGTACTCAGCATCTGGTGTCTGATCAGGATAGTGAAATGGGCCAAAGGGATGCCCAAAGCCGCTTATCTGGTGATGGCGATTTTTCCATTGCTGTCTTTGTTTCCCATTCCACCGCCCGTATTTAAAAATGTGGCAAAGGCGAAGCAAGAGCAGCGTAAAAAGAAAGAAGTGCCCGGCGACCCGCTAGAATAACCGCCTTTAGAATCTCACTCTATAACAACGCCAGCAGGCCTATCCAACCCCTTATACTACAAACTCAGCCCCTGCATCCATATCTGACTCAGCTGAGCCAGGGATACGCCTGACGGCGCAGTCGATTCCTCACGACGCCCGGAAAATAGCTGCTGCGCTAATTGCCGCCCAGCCACCTGAGCCATTGTCGCTTTTTCAATCCTCAGCTGATAAAACCTGCCAAGTACCACGCTGAGGTCATGCTGCTGTGACATCAGGCAGCTCAACAGCCAGGCGTCTTCCAGTGCCTGACACGCCCCTTGTCCTGACGTAGGTAATGACGCGTGCGCTGCATCGCCAATCAGCACCATATTGTCTTTATGCCAGTATGGGAGAGGCTCCAAATCATGGACAAAAACGGGCCGGACCGATTCAGTTTCCGGGTCCCTCAGTACCGCCTGAACTGCTTCAGCCCATCCGCCAAATCGCTGCTTTAACTCACCCAGCCAATCGCGCTGACTGCAATTTTTATCAAGCGGTGTGCGCCACGCCCCAGCCCAGTAACACGTATCCGGCTTTACGGGCACAATGCCGAAACGTTCACCCGGACAACGAAAGTCGCCAATACTGTTTGCTAAGGTGCCAGGCTCAAGCTGGCTGATCCCTATCACATTGATAAACCCCTGATAGCACGGTGACACTGGCGAAGTAAACAGCGCCTCACGCACCACTGAGTGCATCCTCCCATCAGCGCCAACGACTAAATCATATGCCAGTCTGAGCTTATCGATATCCTGCTCAGTCACTGTGGTTGCAAATGCAATGGATACTCCCTGCGCGCTAAGTGCGTCACCCAGTATTCGGATCAAATCACGGCGCAGTATGGTCACTGTCGCGTGACCACTAAGCCGATTTAGCTCATCAATATCCAGCGCATTTCGCCGATTTCCACTGCGGTCATACTGACACACAAGCCCGGGTGTCCCCCCGGCTCGAATGATGTCCGATGCTAACCCCATTTGCGCTAACACAAACATCGCGTTAGGCCATAACGTGACGCCAGCCCCCATCACCCTGTGCGCGGCTGCACGCTCGTACACCTGCACCTCATGCCCTTGTTTGCTTGCCAGCAGAGCCAGTGCCATACCAGCAACGCCAGCCCCTATAATCGCAATTCGTTTTTTCTGCATTATTCACTCCATTCAATATCTTGAGTGCAGTGTGACAAAGCAGCTTAGTGGGATAAATATGGTATTATGGCTTTGTAAATCCCATTTATTGGGATAGTAAAACCTGCGCGAACAGCCATGTTCACTGAATGCGGGTTTTGAGTAGTTTTATAAAAAATGATGAAACTGGTTTGCAGAAAAAAGGCGCTCAACGAGCGCCAATTTAGAAAGGGTAATACCACAAAGCATCACCCCAGAAAAAAGAACAGAAAATAAAATTCTTTTTACCTACTTAATTTTATCACTTCTTAAAGCAGCACTTTTATTTAACCTCTTCAAAGGAATAAAAGCAAAGAAAAACAAGAAGAAAATAGATAGCAAATCTATTAAAACATTGTCTTCCTCAACAATAATAGGCCCAAACTTACCATTAAGAAAAAGCCTCAAGTGTACAAGCATATTTAACACAAGATAGATTATAAAGAGATAAACTGCTATACCTCTATCTGTCCTTCTTCCTATAAACTCTCCAAGCTTACAAGAGAGGTAACATAATAAAAAAGAAGAAATCACATATATAGTTATCACTGAGAAGTCATCCTAATATACGTATCAACTCCGGTATTGATGTCAACAGTCGTATTGAACATCAAAATGCCTTGACTTGTTTCTTTCACACTTCTTACCATATCTTCATTTAAGTTCCTAAATAACTTTCTACTTTCCACACTTGGAACCAATTTAGCTGCACCATAAACTGACATGCCAATATCGATAGCACCGTAAGCAAAATCTCCATACGTAGCATTTCCAGCGAGCTCTCCAGCAAACCGATAGCCTTGCCTTATTAGTCCATCTGTACCGCTCCACCCTTCCCACATGTTGTTAAAGCCGTGCATCGCCAAGTAAACCCCACCCGCACATGCTAAACCACCAGATGCAGCGCATGTCGCCACGCCCGTACCTACCTGAACTACGCCGCCAGCAAAGGTTATAACTCTGGGACCATAAACCTCGGCAACAGACGAGTAATAGATAAGCTTATTTTTTACAGTCTCAGTCATTTTCTGGATATTATTCTCACCATTAAACGCCTGATTAAACGCACCACTGATGGCACCGTTTGCAAATTTACCGCCAGATATCACTGATGTTGTTCCGCCAATCACGGCTGCACCAACAATACGATGCATCTTAAACTTGGCCAACATTTCTAAGTTACCGGTTTTTATCGCTGAGTTTGCACTTTGTGCGCCACCAATGTCGTTCAGCATAGGCTTAAACGCTGAGGCAACCCCCGCAGACAAAAATCCATGGCCAAATTTTCCACCCTGCAACTCAGAAGCAACACCACCAACCAGTGCATTTGCAGCAATATTTTGTACAGAACCGGCCTCACCCCAGGTCTGACTACCACCAATTTTTTGTAATGCAGTGGATTGCGCGTACGATATAGCACCTGCTTTTAAGCCCGCATTGAGGCTTCCAGTAACGGCAAAAGTTGTTGCAGCATTATATATCGCATGACAAATACCACTTTGACAGCCCGGGATCAAAGCCAGCCCAATTTGAACAAACATGCTCATAAACTGATTGTCAGCAATTGCCCTTAACAGTTGCCATGTGCCCGTTGCTTTCATCGCCCCTTTGAGTAGCTTCTTAAAGAAGTAACCACTTGGATCCGTATATGACAACGGGTTATTCAATACATATGAGTATGCGTTGTAGTTTTGCAAATTACCCGGCGCCTGTACCACAGGATCCGCCTGCATAAATCGTCCGGTGGTCGAGTCATAAATCCGGCCATTCATATGAATGACACGATCATCTCCCCCCAATGATATAGGCTCATGACCGGTATATGCACGCATGTTAGGCGCAATAGTAGTGAATAAAGTCAGGCTATTTTGCGCGGGCTTATCAACTTCACTTAGTTGATGTTCATAGCGTTTTCCAAACACCCCGTAACTGTAACGCCCTAATAGCTTGTAGTTACTGTCTGCAACCGCAGTCACCGACCCCTGATGGTCTGTAAATAACCATTGCAAACGGCTGCGTTTTGTATCTGAGTCTGAGTAATAAATCTGAATGGCTTCGTTGCCAATGTATCGACGAATAAACCGCTCAGTGGTATTACCGACCTGACGCGTTGTCAGCTCAAGTGCACCGACATAGTATACAGTCTGACCCGCATCTTCGCGTTTATAACGGCGGTTATTAACGTCATACGCAAATGTCACTTCCTTATTGCCATTACCCGTGATCGAAACCACTTTATTTCGACCGCTGTAGGTTTGAGTGCGATACGTACTGCCGTCTTTTTTCATCCACGTTTCGTTACCATTTGCATCGTATGCATAGGTTTCGGTTTTTTGTGAAAGAGCCAGCGCAGCAGACGATGCTGTCACGTCAAAACCACTGGTGAATGGTTTGAAATCACCAACAGGCGCACCACTGGTTGTTTCCCGAACACGCTCACTCAAACGATGCCCGTCACACTCACCCTCTCCCTCTCCGTAAATGAGCTTCCAACCATCTTTAAGCTTAAGGTTACCATTATTACAGTACTGATATTTTTCAACACCATTCACAGTTTTGATTCGGTTCAGGGTGTCATAGCCAAATTTTTGCGCGGTTGTCAGCCCAAGAGTACTGCGATAAGTCAGGTTACCCAGGCTATCAAATCGATACCTGTCGCCCTGCAAGTAAGGCGTCTCATCATCAGTTTGGTTATAGCGCGCATCAATCGCACTCACCATTCCCTGACTATCGTACGCTAAGGTGACTGTGGCCAAACCTTTGTTGTAACGGGTAACCAGGCCTCGCTCATTAACTTTACCGGTATCAACGTCATAGTATCTAATCCCTTTTTCTGTATCTCTGGCTTCCTGAATCGCGACAACTATGCCGTACTGATTGTAAATCTTTCTAATACCGCGCGCTTCTGCATAATAACCATCACTATTATCGCGTCGGTAATCATCAAACTGGTAGGTACTGCGGCCGTAAGCATCGTAAAACTTCTGCTGAATAACACACAGGCTGGCCACGGCATCTTTCAGATCACTATGGGTGTACCTCAAGTCTCCGTACGTTTTGTTAAAAGTGACTTTATCAGAACAACTCTTGCCGTCCAGATCTGTCAAGGTGCTCGCCAGGCGGCCATGTTCATCGTAATAGTAATTTTGTTGCCACTGACCTTGTGTCGCATAATGCAGCTGATGTGTGATCTTAGGTGAATCGCTGTCTTTTTCTTTCTCTTCTGAATAGTGCCAGCTACTGGCGCTCTCAATCAGCACATCACTGTCTGTTGGTCCGCTCTGAGTCTGTAAGACCTTACGACCCAATTTATCGTATTTGGTCGTGGTTTTTATACCACGGGCATCCGTTTGCTCATACACCTCACCGAAGGCATTGTACTTATATACCCATTTGCCATTATCCAGTGTTTCTCTGTACTCAAGTCGACCTTGTGCATCGAACTTGTTGGTCAGCACGACTTTATTATCAGCAGAGGACTGAACGGTTGTGTTATTACCCAAGACATCATAATCATAGGTCAACACATTACCCTGATTGTCTGTCACTTTGTAATTGCGGCCTAACAAGTCTTTTTCAGTTATCTGGCTATGCGCACTACCTCCGGGCAATCCTTTATCCTCATTGACACCAACTCTACTAAAGTTATCGTCCATAGAGACCGTAACTGTGCTTGTCTGGCCAACCTGAGTATGTGAAGTAATAGTCCCCGCATTAGGATCTTGCACCGAGATAACTCTGTCGAATACATCATATTCAGTTGTAACAGCTTCTTGCCCAGGTGCTTGTTGAGACATAGCTCTGCCATGCAGATCAAAGTGAGTTTTTGAAATAAACCAATGGTCGTCTTTCTTACCACGCGTATGTGTCTCAAAGACGCGACCATTGATATCAATGTACTTTTTCTCTACGAGTACACCATTAGCCAAAGTGTTTTGCTGCACAGCACACCCTGAGGCACTACATGTCGTCAAGTAAGTATAACGCTGAGTACCCGTTGCCGAGTGAGAACCTATTTTGGTTCCAAACTTGTCGTAAAGTACTGTGCTTAACGACTCATCAACACTCATGATTTGTGTTGGCTGACCAAAAGCATTGCGACGAACTACACTACTCGGTGTAAAGTAGTCATTACTGGTCGAATCAATAAAGTGCAAACTCGCATCATAGTTGTTGGTCGTTACCCGGCACAGGGCATCATCACTTGCACAATCTTCACCGCTAGTTGATGAAGTTACAGTGACAATATTGCCAACGCTATCATAGGTATAATATTTAACCAGCTCGTGATCACTTCCCGCCCCAACATTGAACCTTTCTTCTTTGAGCAAGTACTTTTCAGGGCCAGATGAGTAATAAGCAAAAGCAGATTTCTTTGTAACTTTATCCTCTTTATACAAAGGTGCGGAATCAGAACCTACGTGCTCGACCGTCACCTCTGTAAGACGTCCTAATTTAATATAATCTGTTGTATCAATATAAGACGAGCTGCATGCTAGATCATAGCAATTGCTGGTAATTGTCTCAGTTAGCAGGGTACTGGCATTTTTGGCACTGCTGCTATTATGGTGTGCAAACGCATTCACATTGACTGGAAGCACATCATATTGTTTCACCGAATTGGTAAATACATTGCCCCACACATCTTCGTCAGAGACAGTCTCAGTACATGAATAGCCAGATTTAAAATAATCGCTAGCCGTATTTCTGCTTTCAAGATCTACGCTGTCAAAACGCGCAGAACACTCCCGGCTCCTTTGCACAAACACCTGATAGCTCTTAGTGTGCTTGTCCTGAAGATACTTATAGTCATTAACCGACAGCGAAATGCGCTGAGCTCCGAAACGCTTTTCCGTTGCCTTAGGCATACCGGTGAACGGAAATGCCTGGTAATAACGTGTGGTGGTTTCAAACTCAATTTGGTCTTTTTCAGTGGTCGTGGTGATAGCGCCAAAGCCCAACATGCCACGCCCACCAAATTGCACTTTGGCATCATAATAATGATAATTTACCGTGAGTATCTGCTCATCATTGACACCCGTTACCGCGCTCTCTGTTTCCACCGAAGACACCAGTGGCAGACTGTTGAACAAACGCTGTACTCTATGCTCAGGCTCATCAAATGCCTGTGAGTCTTCTGCAATGTTTTGCATTTCGTTCGACAGTGCAGACATGGTCTGGCTATATACGGCGTCCGCCCCCTCAGTATTCATAGGGGTATAATGGATCTGAGTTTTGCTGCCATACCCTTGAGTGATGGTACGAAGTAAGCCCGCCTGAGTTGACTGCTGATGTTCATAGTAAGCATGAATATCGTTGTCCGACTTCAGGATCAGATCTACCGTACCATTGTTATCAAAGTCCGCAGGGAATACCAGGCTACCCTGCTGCGCATTAAAGCCCCAGGTCTCTATACGAATTGATGAGCGCTCAATAACTTCCGCTTCAGGGTTCCAGTTGAATCTACGCCAATGGTAGTTAAATGCGCCCGCTTCTTTGAAATACAGTTCATTAATGCCATTGCGATCGGAGTCAATGACAAATGGGCTCACTAGCTTGTTTAGCTCAGCGGATTCTGTACTAAAAAACGTATCGAGCTCACCATCTAAATCAAACGATACCAATTGATAATTAGCACCGCTCGGCTTTTCGTTGCTCACTGCCGCTTTAGCAATATAAGCATTCCAGACAAAATCACCGTCATTGGTCGCTCTTTGCAGCAGGATATCCAGGAAACCATCACTATTAATATCAGTTAACATGAACTGTCTAAAATATTGGCCTGTCGCTGCGATTGTAAAAGGCGTAAACATGGCATCGGCGCCATTATTCAAGTACGCATACAATCTATTTGGCTGGCCATCCGCACATTTGTCAGTACCACATCTTAAAGCAATGATATCCGCCAGGCCGTCAAAGTTAATATCAACGGTCTGCCAGTCACTCCCTTTATCAGTGGCTTTCACTTCTTTTTCAGTGTCTATTGAGATAACCACTTCGTCAACGAACATATGTGCATGGCGATCCCACTCCCTTATGTAGAGATTCAGGTCATCCTTTTGCTTCTTATAAGCAATATCGGCATACCCATCACCATTAAAGTCTGCTGTTTTAATTTCACGTAAGTACTTACCAGTCAGGTACTTTACTTCCGGATACCCGAATGTGAAACGGGCACCATCAAAGTCGACTTTGTCCCAGTAATAACCTAAATAACCTTCCTCATAATCAGACTTGTTATTGATCCATAAAGACTGGCTACCGTCTCCTTCAACATCCATCGCCAGCATAGTAACCTGATCATCATTGTCACTTCGCGTGATGTTGGTACAACCAAGTTGCTGTTCGTCATCGATTGTCTGCCCGGCCCAAATACATAATTGATACTCTTTATCTGCACCATCTATACGCTCCAGAGTAGCGAGTTCCTGATTACCATTGCCCTGTGTATCCAGGAAGGTAAATGCAACGAGTTGACTTTCGTTATAGCCACCATTGTGCTTAGCATCAAAGAGTAATCTACTATTTTTAAACTCGTGACCAATTGGCAGGTCATTGTAGTCAAATAAAATGGGCTTTTTACAGATTGTACCGCGGCACTGCTGTAGCTTATCCAGGCGACGTGGCCCATCTCCATTTGGCTGGCTAGTGTTGCCTGCAATGTCATATGAACTCAATTCAATCGATGTAGAGCCCGACGTCTTAACCCATATTTTACTCAGTCGTGCGCTTTGCGAGAGACTCCCGTGGTTCATATATGTTCGGCTACGCACCTTAGAGGCAACATAGTCAAATTCAACACGATAACCACTATAGCGGATCGTTGTTAGGACTTTCTCTCCTTCACCCAGGGTCGCGTAATCATACTGAACAACACTGCTGTCTGATTGCATGTTGTCGTACTCACGGACCAACAACCAGGTCAGAGTTGCCATGTTCTCATCATCACGGCCAACCCTGACTTCACTTGCACTCTCGCCGCCAAAGACTTTTTTAGATCCATCTTTGCCATAAACAACAAAGTACTCTGAATTGCCAGTGTCATATCGCTCTATAAATAGTTGCGCGTCTTTCTCGAGCACATAAGTGGCACTTGGGACCCCATTGCTGATTGGCCAGTCAATGTTATCAACTTCAATCAAACGCTGGCCATCCAGGCAATATTTATCAGTCTCATCAAATGCAACCGGGCCTGAATAACCATCGATTGCCAGCACAGCGCGGCATCGTGAGATAGATGAGCCTGCATTCAATGACCAGCCCAGAGCAACGCTCGAATCTCCCTGTTGCGAGTTATACATTAACGAAACTGAAGGTGTTACACCGGCGATCCCCTGTGGCAACTCGATAGGTAATGAATAAGTTGCACTACCAGCTTCACTGACTCTAAAGTTACCAATCGTGGGCGTAAGCTCCGCGTTCAATGACAGGTTAATGGTATCCGTCTGAGCACTCATAGCGGCATTGTCGATGACTACATTTGGAGCTAACTCACTCGGTGTGTGCACTATCTCAACTGTGATCACCTCAGAGCCAGATACGCTGCACGAGTTGTAGTTTTGGTTCTGAACCTGAGTGGTTTTACACGCCTTAGCATAGAAACTATAGGTGCCATCGCGCACCGCTTTTTTCCACCTGGTCGCAAAGTTAGGATAAGGGTTGTCATCTTCATCAATGGCCACATCCACTCTGTCTTTAGATTCACCTCCTTCGTCTAACTGGTAATGCACAATATAGAAATCAATCTCGTCATTACTTTCAAGTGAGAAAAGTAGTTCACCCTCCTTGACCGGCTCATCAGTCAGCTGGGTCATGGTTGGTGCCGCCAATCCATCAATAGGATTGTTCACAGACGTACCATTCTCTATTTCGACCAGATTTGGGATCCCATCATTATCCGTATCCTGGGAGTAGTTGCACTCACTACCAAAGCAATAGCCAAAATAGATATTTAATAGCTCTTGTATCGTGTCGCTATGGTTTTTGTAGGTTGGTTGCTGTAACAGCAGCACCAATTCAGCTCTGCGTAGCTGCGCAGTATCGAGCATCTGTGCCCACTGCTCAGCTGTTTTGCCCAAGACTGTTGTTGTCGCAGAAATATGCTGGTCCATTAGTCTTCTTATGAGCACTTGAGTAAAGGCGAGATTGTCAGACCCACGTAATGCAATCGCATCTGCGCAGTTCTGTTGGCACTCAACTTGCGCATTAATAATCGCGTTCACCACCTCTTCCAGTGAATGACCATTTAAGTGCGCATAAGACAATGCAGCAATTTCATTCTTACTTGGTAAACGTTGATGCACGGCAATTAACAAGTGCCCAATGATATTCGCTTCAAGATAACTCGCTGGCGGTTCCCACCCGGGGTTTGCCATTTCCAGATAATCATCCAGACGTGACCAGCTTACTGCGTTTTTATCGATCAGGGTTCGGTCAATCATAGTCATTTCACCGTCCTGCGTAGTTACAGCAGCCAAGCCGTCCGGACCTACCCCTGACAGCGCATGGATGCCGCCTGACGGGGCAAATGAATAATGCCAGTTGATCTGACCGGTTTCAGGTAACAATGAATATAAGCGTTGATCCATAGAGCCTACGTAAATGTTACCGATAGCATCCGTCTGCAGACCTGCTGTATTGGGTCCTCCAGTGATCTGGTCCCAGATGAATTTAAACCCGCTACCCGAATTATTTTGTGGGTTATGAGTAAACTTGTAGACCTTATGGTTTTGCGCACCAAAATAAACGTGATCAATACCATCAGACGGAATCACCAAGGGTTTACCTATTACCTGATCATCCGTCTTGTCGTCGATATCATTGGTCGAAAATACCCAACCGCCGTCGTCCGAGTTTTGATTATATACATATAACCCGGTTACAGTATTGCTGTAATCACCGACTTCATAAAAGGGAGCATCACCTGAATCACGTGCAGTTTTTGACGCTCCCACATAAACATACCCGCTGTCACTAATTGTGAAATTGTTTTCCGTCATGTCGATGATGGTGTCCGGAGACTGATCATCCACTCTCACTTTATAAGTTAAGCGAGAATCAACACACATCACTTTTCCGACATAGTTGCTATTCACATCATTGTTTAAGCAAGACACCTGGTTACGATATTCAACAAGCAGTCCCTTATTTTGGTAGCCTTCAAACAAGCGCTCAGTCAGTTGCGCCGTTAACACCCCACCAGAAGCAGACACGGTAATATCCCCAAGTATAATTTCATGCGTCTCAGAGGTATTTTCAATTTGAGCAAACAAACGCCCTGCATGAGCAGAAAAACCAGCTCCCCCCAATACAAGCTGACGATTATCCTCATTCACGCTGGCACTGGCGATAATTGGAGCAATATGCTCTACCACTAAAGGCGGAGAATCCGTACATTGATTCGGGCCATTACAAGCAGATAAACGATAGGTATGTGTTCCTTGAGGAACATGGGTGATCGTGGTTGTATTCGCCTTTACGTTGTCCTGTAAAGGAACGAGTGACGCCGGTTCATCAGCTATGTGTCCAGCCCAACGATACACTTTATAATAGGCCGCTCCCCCACGCCATTTTAGTACATATGGACCGCCAAATTGGCTATAACTCATATCAAACAAGGAGACGTCAGGCATATTGTTGTGTTCAATAGTTAACGTTTTAGAACATCCATAGGTGTGACTTTCAGAGTTGCCATGAGTACTTACAGCAACTCCTTTAGCACATACTCTGAGGGATTTGCCATTGTCTTCATAAGTACTAGGCACATACCAAGCGCGACTGTTGTTCTTGTCCGTGCTATCTAGTGTTTTGACTCCGCCAATATACACCGCAATTTTTGCTTCACTGGCATGCCCCATTCCCGTAATGGCAGCCACATACCGATTGCTGCTTTCGTCAAATTCAACGCTAACACTTGGAACGGGCGGGATCTGCGGTAACAATGACATTATTTCAGTCGATATAACATCCGTAGACTGTACAGAACCATTTTCATCTATCGCGTTTATATAGAATTGAATGGGGCTACCATAAGTTGCGTCTGTAGGTTTCCAGTTTAGTGTAAAACGACACAGACCGTCATCACAGGCCTCAGTGATACTTTGTGGGCCATTGGCCAGCTCTGGGACGTCTGGAGTTACCGCATGAGCAGGGTTCCCGTTAGGCACAATTCGGAACCCAGCCACCTTATTACCTGAGGAATAAACTTTGTTGGCAATCACACTCCAGCTAATTGTCTGTGGTGTTGCGGGATCTTCAACTACATATTCCGTTTGTACACTTTGCGGTTCAACATATATGCCAAAATCTGACAATACATAAACCACTTTCGGAGCACTAGAATGAGCAGCACCCAGCTCATCTTCGGCACGACTGTAAATAGTATATGCACCGTGTTCAGAGAAATTACCAGTGACAGTACAAGGAGAACCTGTACAACTTGCCCATTGTGCAGAAGAACCACATGCAACTTCGGTATTGACCGATAACCCTGGCGCAACACATATCTGTATTGTGCTCAAATTGCCGTTACTGTCTGTCGCACTGGTTGAAATAGAGACACTACTGTTTTTGTTAAAGTAATCAGTAGCAACGCCATTACTTGTAACAGACAATGACTCTATACTTGGCCGGTTATTTATCGATACGTCAATCGCGTTCGAGGTAACGGCACCTCCTGTATCTATTACTTTTGCCTGAAAAGTAGTTTTTGTCGAGAGGTTTGCCGTGGTCAGCTCACACTGCACCGAGTTCGACTTTGACTGCCCTTTATTTGGTAAACAGTGTTCTTTTTTGGATTCCCAACGACCATTAGCTCCCCTCAAAAGTACATCAGATATATGAAATGCAGGGTTACCATCAGGATCAGACGCCGTTATTGTCACCTTAGTCGCGTTACCGCTATTCACCTGGCTGTCCGCGACCGAGATTGATACGCTTGGTGATTCATTGGTACCTACACTGGACCATGTAAAGACATCCGATGTCGTCTCCAGGTGTCCATTTACCGCGACTGCTTTTCTGCTGTACGTAGTATATTCAGTTGCCTGCCCACCTATGCTACAACCTGCATTGACACCGTCGATGCTAGAGCACGAGTGCGAATACTCCCATGGTCCATCTCCTGTTTTCCGATACATTTTAATCTGTTTTGCATCTTTTGTACTCACCCTAAACGTCAAGTTAGCTTTGAGTGCGACATCTGAGCTCTGTGGTACCATACTGGTAGAAACAATGACCGGTTTCTTTCGCTCTTTGACGGAGATGGATTTTGTGCACACTGTTTCAGCACAGTAGCCGGGTCCATAGCAATGAGACAGTGTTGTTTTGAAAGTGTAACTACCTGTGTTGGCAAACTTGTAATCAAGGCGACCTTCATAATTAATATCATCAGTATCGAGCTTCAACTTACCAACATAGAGTGACTTGAAGGTGTGCTTATACGGGTTACTCGTATTGGGTTGTACCAACTTAATGGAAACCTGTTCATTAACATAAGCAGAAGCAGCCGTATCGACACAACTTGCGCCAGCCCAGGCTTTGGTCGCCAAAACACTTGTCAGCAGTAATGGCACATACTTATTAATTAACCGGGTCATATTACAGCTCCTTTTCCCACAATACCTGCATTACTTGCTTTTCTTCTGCCGAGCGTTGCTCGAACTCTATGCCGACACTTTGCAGCAGTGCTCGGGCTGACTTTTCATACTGACTGGTAATTTCGTTGCTATTTGGTACCGCAATGCCCCTGATTTTATTACCACTTTTAATGACGAATTGATTTTTGCTGTTGCTGTTTTTGGAGAGATATACTTCCGGTGTAGCCAACACACCTTGATTCATACCGTTCAATGGCACGGACGTGCTATGAATTTCCAGTCCAATGTCTCGAGGATCGAGTATTTTAACTTGACCATCTTTTCCGAAAACATACAAACCGAACTGTGCGTTGTCCGCGGCGCTGCGACTGAATAAGCGAAAACCATTGCTAAAAGTACGAGCTTCTTGTTTAACCAACACAGGGCTGGCAACCACATTCGTGGTCATATGAGTACAGCTAGGTGTCGGGGCATTGGCTGTCGTTGCAACATTAAGGGAACATACCTGACCAGAATATTCGACTGATTGATGTTTGCCATCAACATAAGAGCGAGGTGTATAGCTGGCGGTATAATAGAGCGAGTCACTGTCCAGAACAGGCCTGTTTGCCACCATGCCATCCGTATTAACTACCCAAGTCGGCGTCTGTTTATAATTAATTTTATCTTTTTTATCAAAACGATACAGCTTGAAGTCTCGCGTAGCGAAGTAGATAGAGTTAGCTGTGTACAACACACTTCGTTCAACAATAGAGTAATTCAACTGATAAAACGGCTGAAGATAATCGTCATGTTTCACACCTTGTGTACGCGTGCTGTCTTTGAACTGACCAGCAAGATTCACAGAGCGAGAAACTTTATTACCATCAAAACCATAGGCATATATTGTTACCGTCTTGCGTTGTCCGTTTTGGATCGACACATGTGCCGAGCCAGCTGACGGAGACAGCCCATAGGTCGAACTGGTGACTCTGTTATCAATTTTTTCCTGCAACGTGACGCTTGTAGCACCGAGTGTACGCCATGAAACTTTGATGCTACTGGCGCTCGTTTGCTCCGTTGTTAAGGCTTGTAATATCAGCTGACTCTCGCTTTGGGGTCGCGTATAGCTGAGGCTGGAACAGCCATATCGATGACATGCTCTGACTTGAATCGCGCCTTGCACAGTTCCTTTTGGTTTCAGCGTGTAGTTAAGCCCATTTACTCGAATGGTATCCGTTTTTATCTGGCCTAAAGTGTCCTTGTAACGATATACCACCTCATAATAATCAGCATCTTGAGATCTGGACCAGGTTAACTTATATCCATCTTCAATTCTCATTGACCATACTTGTGCTGAATTTTCCGGTTTAAGGTCTATCGGAATAAACACAGTGCTCTTACCCACTCGTACAGGCGCATATGCCTGTTCAAATTGGGCAAATACATTCAAGGACAAAACAGCCAAGAAAGCGACATAAAATTTGGACACCAAATTCTCCTTTTTAGAAACGCTGGACAGAAAAGCGCGAAAGGATATTTCATAACTGCATAAATCACAACTATAAAACAAAGAAAACACCTAAAACCTGATGAAAAATCAAAACAATCCTTTAAACAGCCTATTTAATAGATAAAAAATACAAATTAAGAGGCTTAGTCAATTAATAAAACCGAGCACAAGACACACTTAATGCAATTACCGGTACAAAGTATTTGTTGGCGTGTCGTCATTCCTTTTTTCATTGTTCACTTATTTCAGTATCTGAATGCAGTGTGGTAAAGCAGCCAAATGGATAAGCATGATAAAATACCGCTTTAAATCCATGTGCTGAGATACTTGATGATCGAAAGGACCGATATTCAGTGGCTATTGAGCTTTGCCGCAGTCTATGAAAAGTTAAGCTTTAAGCAGGCTGCACAGCATCGCCAGCTGCCCACATCTAATATCAGCCGCCATGTGGCCCTGCTGGAGCAACACTTAAATACCCGGCTGCTGGAGCGAACAACGCGAAAAATGCGCCCGACAGCGGCAGGCAAACAACTTTATCAAACACTTAAGCCGCTCATTCAAACAATGGATGATGCACTGACAGAGGTGTCTCAGCACAATGATGCGTTGTCTGGCCACCTCAACCTGGTCACACCAGATTTGCCAGTACTGGCAACGCTTATTGCCGATTTCTGCCACCAACACCCTGATATACAACTCAGTTGTGACACACAATTAAATCCCACTGAAGGCATGCTGGAGGGATTAGATCTGGTTGTGCGCTTTGGCCGGGGCACACTGGAGGACTCGGGCTGGATAGCGCAAGCCCTTCTGCACCTGCCCAGCTGTGTTGTGGGTGCTCCTGAGCTGCTGCACCGTCATGCCCATGTGCACTCGCTGGATACACTCAGTAAAGTGCCCTGTATTACCAGCCTGACCGTGCTACAAGGTACCCCGTGGCGATTCAAACACAATAAAACCTTGTATGTGCAATCCAGTTATAAAGTGAATAGTGGTCACATGGCCAAGGCCGCCGCAATCCGGGGACTGGGCTTTGCCATTTTGCCACGGCATATGTGCGAGGCAGAGCTGGAGGCTGGCACTTTAAGTGAGCTCACGTTAGACCATGCGCCGGAAGACCTGGTGTTATATGCGTTTTACTCAGGTCGCAAATACCCTCAGAAAAAAGTCACTGCGCTCTTATCACACCTTAAAACAGGGTTAAGTGAGCTGATGGATACACCGGCAAAGTAAGTGCACTGATATCAAAGCAACAGCCAGACTTTACGCACTATAAACCTGCTAATCAGTCGTCGACAAAGCCTGTATCCTGTACACGCACGCAATAAATAAACTCGCCACCTTTACTTTGCGATACTGCTGTTTTTGGCCATTTCTTGCTCGCTTCACGGGTTATCATACTCCACGCAGGAGCGTCAGTGATCACTGAGTGCCCTGCTTCCCTGCCCGCTTATCAAACCTTATCAAGTTCAATTCACTCAATAATTTATTGAGATAAACATTTGATTTTATTTGATATTGAAGTTATTTCGTCATTTTGACAGCTGGACACCGACCTCGCAGGATTGAACTTGTACCGGCTTTTCCTACCCGGTGCCCGGTGGCACTGTACTGCAACCGGCAGGTCATCTGACCTAAATTCATTTTAACTTATTTCGAGGTAATACCATGAAAACAACAAAGCAAAACAAAAAAGCGGTTATTGAAGCAGAGCAATTGCTGGCAAAAATCGAAGGAGGCTCAAAGCTAAGCAACACCTATCAAAGTAAAGGCGCTGAGCAAGATGCGATGGGTGCAGATTCAACTGGCCCTGGCGTGCAGATCTACGGTTCAAGCCTGGCTGACTAATTGCCAGCTTCATAACACGCACAACCATAACTGATTAGGGGCAAATATGACTGATTTAACGCACAGATCTGATATCCGAATCAATGCGGCATACAGACAAACTTATGCGGTTTGGGAAATTACATTGAAATGTAACCTGGCTTGTAACCATTGCGGTTCCAGGGCGGGCAATGCCCGAGTCGATGAGTTATCCACCAGTGAAGCACTGGATTTAGTCGCGCAGATGGCTGAACTGGGCATTAAAGAAGTCACCCTAATCGGCGGCGAAGCATTTATGCGTCCCGACTGGTTGGAGATCGCAGCAGAGATCACCAAAAAAGGCATGAAAGCGACCATGACAACGGGCGGCTACGGGATTTCTCTCGGCACAGCTAAACGGATGAAGGAAGCAGGTATTGCGGCGGTCTCTTTATCCATTGACGGGATGGAGCGCAGCCACGACCTGCTCAGAGGAAAACAAGGCGCCTGGCAGAAGTGTTTTGAAACCATTGCGCACCTGCGCGAAGCAGGGATCCCGGTAGGCTGTAACTCACAGGTCAATCGCGAATCAATTGCAGAACTCCCCACTTTGTACGAAGCGCTGCTTACAGCCGGAATATCAGCCTGGCAATTGGCCCTGACGGTGCCCATGGGCAACGCTGTTGAAAATGCCCATATTTTACTCCAGCCATATGAATTACTCGATGTCTTCCCGCTGCTGGCATACCTGTCAAAACGCGGCAACCGTGAAGGGATGCGGGTACACATGGGGAATAATATTGGCTACTTTGGGCCCTACGAAAGGTTACTCAGAGAGCCCATTGCATCCGACCCCAAATGGGCGTTCTCACGGGGTTGCAGTGCAGGTCAAAACGCCATCGGCATAGAAGCTGACGGCAGTATCAAAGGCTGTCCCTCATTACCGAGCGAGGCCTATACCGGCGGCAACATTCGCGAACGTACATTACAAGATATCTATCAAAATAGCCCTGAGCTACGCATCAATGACGTCACCACCCCTGAAGATGCCACCCGGCATTTGTGGGGCGAATGCGCGAACTGCGAATTTGCAGCAGTTTGCCGTGCTGGCTGTCACTGGACTGCACATGTGTTTTTTGGCAAGCGAGGCAATAACCCCTATTGTCATCACAGAGCACTTAAAAAAGCGGCATTAAATCAAAGAGAAAGGTTTTATATTCAACAAGCAGCGCCGGGCAAATCGTTTGACCATGGTGTTTTTGCGATACACGACGAGCTCTGTGTGATGAATGCAGACTCTGACGAATTCCAAATTGATAAGATGGCGATCCCTGCGCGCTGGCAGGACGAGGGGCTGGACCTGGTAACCCTGATCCGTGAAGAAAAGGTTAGTGCCATCAATAACTACCGTGCATTGCTTGGATAAGCCCCGCTCACGACAAGACGTATCGTCTGAGTACAGGGCTAACACTGGCTCAGGTTAGGTTTTCTATTGTCTCCAGAACTCCTTGTTTGCCTAGACCAAAGCAGGGAGTAAATGCCACCCACCAGCAAATAAGCCGCTTGCTTTTACTGAGCGTCACTTTGATCCTGAAGGTATCTTGGATCTTGCGTGTCTGCTTGGGTAAGCACTGTATTGCTCATCAAAATGTCAGTATCAAAAAGCACGGATTTCCCAGTCATCACGCGCGTCGCAAAGTTATCCTGACGATTTTCTCGCGTGGCGTTAGCCGTTTTACATTGAGTTTACCTGGGTTGATTTAACCTGTGACTCAACAGCTAACAACCACCCAATTTAAGGAAACACCATGCGTACAGCAACTATCAAACCAAACAAAGCCACACTGACAACACTGATCTCTGCGGCACTCTTTGGCCTGGCATCACATACAATGGCGGCGTCTGACACCACAGTTACCAATACTACAACACCAATCGCAGCGCACACGGCCTCACACACGCTCGATACACACATAGAGCAATTACTCGCTGAGCACCACTTACCGGGATTAGTGTTGATGGTGAAGCACCAAAACAAACTGGTACATTACAACGCGTACGGCAAAGTCAACGTCAAGAAAGCCAAGCCAATGACAAAAGATGCGCTGTTCCGTATTTTTTCAATGAGTAAACCCATCACGTCAGTGGCTTTGTTACAGCTGGTCGACAGCGGCCAAATCGCTTTAACAGATGATATTCGCAAATTTTTACCTGAATTGGATGTGCTCGAAGTCGATGGACAACCACATACGGTCACCATCCATCACTTACTCTCACATACCGCAGGATTTGGTTATGGCGGTGGGCTAAAAAGCTGGATTGATATTCGCTATTTATTAGCGAACCCACTGAGCCGCGGCAATACCCTGGACGAGATGATTGACGACCTGTCTGGCATAGACCTCAAATTTACGCCGGGGGAGCGCTTTGAGTATTCGATTGCCAGTGACATTCAGGGTGCCATTATCGAAAAAGTATCGGGCCTGCCTTTAGATACCTATCTGACGCGCCACCTTTTTGAGCCGTTAAACATGCAAGACACCCATTTCGCAGTGCCAAAGGGCAGCGAACACCGGCTGGTTGATATGTATGAGTATGACGCGACCACCTTTGAAGAAGCCTATGTATTCAACAAAGACAAAATTCTCTTTAGCGAAGAAGGCGCAGATAGCGACTATTTAAACAAACCGGTGTTACTCTCGGGTGGTGGCGGGCTGGTTTCAACAGCACAAGATTACAGTAACTTCGTTTCCATGCTTTCAAATCAGGGGAAGTTTAATGGCCAGACCCTGTTATCAAAGCACTTGGTTAACACTATGCTCAGTACTAAAACGCAGGGTCTGGATACCCACTTTATGCCCAGGGTATACAAAGGCGTGGGTTTTGGTTACGGTGTAGGAATTAAGGAAACAGCTGGCGATCTTCGTCAGAAAGGCACCTTCTTTTGGGGTGGCATGGGCGGTACCATATTTTGGAGCGACCCAAAATCTCAGCTTGAAGTGGTCGCAATGATGCAGGTAGAAGACGGCTGGGTGGCACTCGAAAAGTGGTTAATCCCCCACATTTATACCCTGATTGACGCACCTCAAATGCGTGCTCAAATCGCTAAAACCGAGTTATAAAGTGAATTAAACATGGCACACATTCTGATAGTTGAAGATGATATGGATATTGCACAAGGCATTGCTGAGTTCTTAGAGCCCAAAGGACACGAACTCGACTTTGCCTACACCGGCAAACAAGCCCTCGTCCTATTGGAGCAAAACCGTTATCAACTCATTTTGTTAGATATCAACTTACCATTTGTGAATGGTTACGATGTCTGCCGTCAGTTGTCAGACAACACACTGGGCCAGCACCTGACTAAAATCCCTGTGATCATGATGTCTTCTCGTAGCCACGAGCAAGACATCCTGCAAGGCTTTGCCAGCGGTGCCTGGGATTACCTGAAAAAACCCTTCTCATTTGCCGAGCTGACCGCACGGATCGATGTTGGGTTAATGAAATCAATGCCACCAACCACGTTATCAGATGTCATTACATTTGAAGACGTGACGCTAGATCCTGCGACATTACTGCTCACCTACCAAAACAAAAGCTTGCAACTGCATAATATCGGTTATGAGATATTAAAGTTACTCCTTGATCATGCCCCAAATGTGGTAAAAACACAGACGATCCATGCCCACTTATGGCCCGATGAAACACCAGACAGCGATCCGCTCAGGGCACATATCTACAAACTGAGAAAACAACTCAAAGCCCACTTTGATCAAGATTTTATCGAGACGATCAAAGGAGTGGGATACAAATTTACCCTGGCCAGTAACCATGTTATTTAAATCTACAAGTCAGCCCACTTTACTCTCACGTGTCAGGCAACACAGCTTATGGCTTGCATTAACGCTGTTTTTGCTTTTTTCGGGTATGACCTTGTTTATTGTCTTTGCTCTGGAAGATGCCGTTTTTAAAGATCAACTGAAGCAAGCCTATCACGCGATCCAGCAAGGTGGATCATTACCCGCTAACATGACCTTAGTCACGCAGACCGAGACCTTTACTCTGTCTGACAGCGAGCAGCTTAAATACTTTGAGTTTGACGCGCACTTTGGAGAGTTTAACCGGGGTGAGCAGCATTTTCATTTTATGAAAACCGATCTTGGAGTCCTGCTTCTCAATAGTTCAGAGTTGGGGATCATATCCCGCGCCATCGATGATATTTTGGTAATATTATTATTGATGTTGCTGCCCACATTACTGCTGACCTACTGGTTTTCTAATAAGCTCTCAGAAAAAGCGCTGCGGCCATTTAGCAAAATCCACCATGCCATTGCTGCAGAGCACTTGTACATCAATGAGGTCAAAGCCGTACTGAGCGACATTGAAGAACAAGATATTCAAGTCATTGCAAAAAAATTAGTGGATGCACTGGAACAAAAAACACAACTGTTGCAGCAGCAAATTGCATTTAACCAGGGTATGGCCCATGAGATAAGAACGCCCTTGCAAGTGATGTCACACTCGATGGAACTGATCGGTGCCTCAGCACCCGAGATAGCCTCACTAAAGTCATATCATCGTCTAGACAAGGCCATTGCGAGAATGCACCGGATCAGCAGTGCATTGCTGTGGCTTACATCGGATGCTAAGGAGCAACATACCATTCAAGTCCGCCATGTACTCGACACCGTATTATCGGAGTCTCAGGCACTGATAACCCTTCACCAAATTGATGTGCGGATCAATGAACCGGACCCACCCAAGACACTCTCACTGCCTGTTCCCGAAGTCGTTTTAGAACTGGTTATATTGAACTTATTAACCAATGTGATCCATCATTGCCAAACATCAGAGGCCGATAAATACTGGCAGATTAGCATCAGTCCATCCCAGATCCAATTCTGCAATCCCACGCTGCAAGCGCCGGATGAGACATCGGCTCATGACAACTTTGGTCTGGGACTGCAGTTAGTGATCGCATTAATGGATAAATTTAATGTGGGCTGTGAAGCCCGACAAACCAACCAGACGTTTAGCGTTTCACTGAGAGTTAAGAAACCATTGCTGCAGAGCACAGGCAAGTAAAACATCCCCCTGCATAAATTGGGTATTTAATTTCAATAAAAGTAATATAGATCAAACACCTGCCTTTAGTAATTCTGTCCCTGACATGATACTGTCATATATAATCTACTACTAATAAACAACGGTCGAATTTAACTCGACAATAATTACCCATTTATAGCTTCAAAGGAGTGCTTTAATAAATGCAAAAGAAACTATTGGCCCTTGGCTGTGGTATACCTATGCTGTATGCCTCAGCAGCATTAGCCAGCGATAGCGAAGTACCTCACTACTTCAACAAAGCTGACTTTGTTCCTCTGACCCCCACACAACTCGCATCCAATGAATTTTTGACTGCCGATGCTGTACCACAGAGTGTATCGAGCACGAACCTAAGCCGGGCAAGCTCGAGCAATGATGGCAGCTCGGCACGCAAGCGTGCCTTGATATACCTCAATGGTATGTTTACGGATGAAGAGGCACTGGGTAAAAACAAACCAGCGGTACGTAGCGCGTTTAGTCGGCACGTCCATGCCATTGATCATGTGTACAACATGAATGAAGATAAGCTTGAGCAATTCATGGAAGTATTGGCACAGAAAGAGCGGGATGAAAACCGCAACTCGTCAGCTGACTACTGGCGTGAGGCCGCCTACTTATCATTAGGTGGTTCGAACGTAGAGAACATCCAACTACTCGCCAGCATCATTGATTTCCACAATCAGCCGACAGACAAAGATCTGGAAGCCATGATTAGTAAATCCCTTTCTTATATAAACGCTAACTATAATGTGGTTTTGCTGGCTCACTCTCAGGGCAACTTTTACGCCAATGAAGTCTATGACGCGATAGCGGCCCGATATGGAGATACCTTTCTAAATCATCTGGAAATTGTATCGGTCGCAACACCCGCGGTCACCACCAAAGGGGGTGGACCTCACACGACCAACACGCGGGATCTGGTTATGAATGCAATTCGCGCAATAAAACCGGCCCATAAAGAGCCCAGGGCAGCCAATGTCAGCATTCCTGTTTATCAAGATGTTACTGGACATGGTCTGGCCGAGACTTATATCAGACGCGATGCCTTTACCCGGGGCCATTACACCTCAAAACAAAAGATCATCAATGACGTGGTCAAAGCGTTTGAAGAAATGGAAAAGCGGCCAGACAATGAAGACGATGGGGGATCAGAGCCTGCACTGACGTGTTTGCACAATGGCAAGAACTACACCGTCACGTTTCAAAGCGTGGAAGAGCACATCCCCTCTCACTCAGAAAATAGCCACTTTTCTGGCTTTGAACGTACCTTCTGGCCACCCGTTGGTACCAAGTTCAATCTAAGCTTTGCCGTCTGGGGCGCCAACCCTTCTTCTTTAGGGAACAATGTTGAATTTAATTGGAAGTTTGGCAAAGACTCACGCGTTCGCACCAAAACATTGCTGAATAACATGACTTCGTCCAGCAATCCAATTTATTACAACCGTAATAATAATGGCAGCTTCACGTTTGGTATCAGGCACACAGCGACACATCAAGCAGCTTACAGTGTTAACTGGAGCGCAACACTTAAGTGCTTGTATTAAGGAATAATTATGAAAAATTTATTGATATTTTTATTGTTTGGTGCACTGTCCAGCCCCAGCTTTGCCGTTGACGTTTCCAAAATCGAAGAGGGCCCTGTTGGTGGATTAGTGCCAATTTCACTTGGCGGCATCACTATTCCGCTTGTTCTTGTATACGAGCACAACTTACCCCCCGCTCCTCAAGATGATGGCAGCCTGGGGAGCACCGACTCTGACGACGATGGGATCCGCGATGACATCGAGCACTATATTGCCAGGCAGTACCCTTTAGACCAGGAAAAACGCGGGTATTTATACCACGTTGCCGCCTATACACGGAAAATAGTCACTGCGCCAAGCTCACCGGCAATGGACAGCATACGAGCAGGTGTAATGCTGCCACACCAGGTCATTTACTCGTATGTGGAGAGCCAAAAAGCCACTAACTGTTTAGATACTGAAGGCCGTACTCTAATCAACCGCGTTGCTGCCATGAATATGGATTCCCGCGAACGTCTCACAGCCTACCTTAAGAACG
Organism: Pseudoalteromonas rubra; assembly: GCF_000238295.3. Lineage (NCBI taxonomy): Bacteria > Pseudomonadati > Pseudomonadota > Gammaproteobacteria > Alteromonadales > Pseudoalteromonadaceae > Pseudoalteromonas > Pseudoalteromonas rubra. Next base: position 417,739 of record NZ_AHCD03000020.1, on the reverse strand, counting down.
TAAATAAATTCAGAAAAGTGATCAAGAGCGCAGATGACAGCACCACGTGTGTACTCAAAAACAATGAAGCACTCAAACCTGATCACACTGGTTTCCATGCGCTCTCAATCATAGACAGACATGGCTATGTCACGGATGGCTACGGTACCACTGCCGTAAATAAAACAGGCAAGTTCGGGCTAGGTATCAATGCACCTAAGCGGTTCTCGGTTGCCAATAAAGGTGGCAGCGATGGAGCGCTACGATTAAAGGTCTGGCAAGGTGGTAGAGAGATTAAGGATCAGGTTATCCAGAAGGGCCAGAATTACTCATTTACTCTGATCCACGATATGGATTACGTCAGTAAAGAGGGGTATTTAGAGTATGAAATACATAAGGTAAGCGGGGAAACCGTTTTGTTTTCTTTAAGAATAGAGCCCAGCATCTAGTTTACTACCCTCATCAATATCCAGTTATTGTTAAATAGCTGGATATTTCACCCACAGCAGTCTGACTAAAAAGCGGGCCTGCCCGTGCTTATTCTTCTAGGCTCAGGTACTTTAAAAATCGGCAGTGCCGCCCTTCACATACATTGACAATCTCCTGCTTGCAGGACGCACTTATCCCCTGCGGCAATGCAAGACCACTGTCTCCCATTGTGTAGGCATTAAACACGCCATGTTCCCCTTGATAGGTGATGGGAAAGTACAAAGCAATTGTGCTCCCACCCAGATATTTATGCGCCCAGCCTGGCACTGAGATAACCATATCTCCATTCATGCTAAAACGCCCTGACATGGGTGCAGGGTCATCAAATACTAACTCACCACTTTCGGCAATGCTCGATGACGAAAAGTAATAGTTAACAACATTGAAGTTATACCCAGCGGCAATCAATGGATTATTAGTGTCATAAAAAGGTAGATTATAAATAGGCTTATCAGCTTCTGAGGTAGAGTATTCAAGCGCAGGAAAGCACCCCGTTAGCTCGATATCATGATCCAAAAAGTAGCTGCACCCAGCCAATAAGGTGCCTGCCATAGCCAGAGATACCCATTTTAGTGCTACGTTTAACCTCTGCATAATCGTCTTCCTTCGTCCTGTCCACAGACTATTTTTGAACATACTGCTATTTTAATCAAATACTTAAACGGAGTCTTTCGAACAAAAAATAAAACAGACTGCCACTTTGAAATACCTGGGTATGTGAAGATGGATCCTACATCGGGTGATGAGGTAAATGTCAGCGAGTATACGTATAGAGGAAGCAAGCAGGCATAATAAGCATTATGCCTGCCAATAGGTTAAGACTCGTCTGATGACTGCTCGTTGTCTTGCAGGTCTGTGGCACCCTGACCATTGAATTCAATTTCAAATCCGTCAACCCGTTGCAGGCCTCTGGGCAGCTTGTTACCACGACGACCGCGTTCACCATAGTAGTGCTCCAGGTCGCTGGGTTTGAGCGTGAGTTTGCGCTTACCAGCATGTAAGGTCACGGCGCAGCCATCAGGTATTGCTGCAAGCACTTTTACAAACTCCTCACGGGCCTGGACTTTGGCACTTGGGATCGAGATGATCTTATTCCCTTTACCTTTGGCCAGCTTGGGCAAATCACGCAATGGGAAGATCAACATCCGGCCTTCGTTAGAAATGGCCATACAACGATCGGTGGCCACATCGCCAACGGTGATCGGGGCCATCAGCTCAGCCCCTTTCGGGATACTAACCAGGGCCTTACCGTTTTTGTTTTTACTGACCAGGTCGTTAAACTCGGCAATAAAGCCATAACCCCCATCAGTGGCCATCAGGTAGAGCGACTGCTCTTCGCCCATCACCACATGTTCAAAATTAGTACCCGCTGCCAGATTAAAGCGACCTGTCATCGGCTCCCCCTGGCTACGGGCGGATGGCAGACTATGCGCATCGGTGGCAAATGCCCGGCCGGAGCTGTCGAGGAACACCGCAGGCTGATTACTGCGGCCTTTGGCCGACGCTTTATAGCTGTCCCCGGCGCGGTAATTGAGCCCTTCGGCATCAATATCGTGGCCTTTAGCAACCCGGGCCCAGCCTTTTTCAGACAGCACCACAGTGACTGATTCTGACGGGATCAGATCTTTTTCGCTCAAAGCTTTGGCTTCAAGACGTTCAACAACCGGTGAACGACGCTCATCGCCGTATAGCTCAGCGGCTTCGCGAATTTCTTTTTTCAGCAGCGTCGACATTCTGCGCTCAGAACCCAGGGTCTGCTCCAGCTTATCGCGCTCAGCGCTCAGTTCATCCTGCTCGCCGCGGATCTTCATTTCTTCAAGCTTGGCCAAGTGACGAAGCTTTAAGTCCAAAATGGCTTCAGCCTGCTTGTCCGACAACCCAAAGCGGTTCATTAGCTCTTCTTTTGGTTTGTCTTCGGTACGAATGATCTCAATCACTTCGTCGATATTCAAAAAGGCAATCATTAAACCTTCAAGAATATGCAAACGTGCCAACACCTTATCGAGGCGATGCTGCAAGCGACGACGCACCGTATCGCGACGGAACACCAACCACTCAGCCAGGATAGTACGCAAGTCTTTAACCTGAGGACGACCATCCAGGCCAATCATATTGAGGTTAACCCGGTAGTTCTTTTCCAGATCTGTGGTGGCAAACAGGTGCGCCATTAAGGGCTCAACTTTGACGCGATTTGAGCGCGGTACCACCACTATGCGGGTGGGGTTTTCATGGTCTGATTCATCGCGCAAATCGGCAACCATAGGCAGCTTCTTGGCAGTCATCTGTGCAGCAATCTGCTCCAGCACTTTGCCACCAGACACCTGATGAGGCAGCGCAGTGATCACCACTTCGCCCTGATCTTCTTCATACACCGCACGCATCTTGATAGAACCACGTCCGGTGGTGTAAATCTTCTGGATCTCAGCTTTTGGTGTGATGATCTCCGCTTCGGTCGGATAATCCGGTGCCTGAACCATCTCTAGTACTTCTTCCAAAGTGGTTTTTGGCTTATCCAGCAAAGTGCAGCAGGCTTCGGCCAGCTCGCGCACATTGTGCGGTGGAATGTCTGTGGCCATGCCCACGGCAATCCCGGTAACACCGTTGAGCAGAATGTGCGGCAACCGTGCCGGCAGCACCATAGGCTCGTTCATCGTGCCGTCAAAGTTCGGGATCCAGTCAACAGTGCCCTGACCCAGCTCTTTCAAAAGCACTTCTGAGAATTTAGACAAGCGCGCTTCGGTATAACGCATTGCCGCAAACGATTTAGGGTCGTCAGCAGCACCCCAGTTACCCTGACCGTCGATCAGCGGGTAACGATAAGAAAACGGCTGCGCCATCAACACCATGGCTTCGTAACAGGCGCTGTCACCGTGTGGGTGGTATTTACCCAACACATCACCCACAGTACGGGCAGATTTTTTATACTTAGCCGCGGCCGACAGGCCCAGCTCACTCATGGCATACACAATACGCCTTTGTACTGGCTTCAGACCGTCGCCAATATGCGGCAAGGCCCGGTCCATGATCACATACATGGAGTAATTGAGATAGGCGTCTTCTGTGAAGCGGCCCATCGCCAGTTGTTCAATCCCCTGCAAAGACAGGGTTTGCGGATCTGTCATGATACACCTTATTGTTTGTTGTACCGCACACGAGTTATCGCGTTGGCGTAATCATCCGAATTCAATTCTTAGCAGCAAGCTTAGACTTCTGCTTTATCACCATGTTGTTCCAGCCAGCTCTTTCTGTCGCCGGCACGCTTCTTCGCCAGTAGCATGTCCATCACTTCGAGCGTCTCTTCGGGCTCATCCAGGGTCAGTTGCACCAGACGGCGGGTATTTGGATCCATGGTGGTTTCGCGCAGCTGCATCGGGTTCATTTCACCCAATCCTTTAAAGCGCTGAACATTGACTTTACCGCGCTTTTTCTCTGCTTCAATGCGATCTAATATGCCGCGCTTTTCATCTTCGTCCAGCGCATAGAACACCTCTTTACCAACATCGATACGGAACAGTGGTGGCATGGCCACATACACATGACCACGACGTACCAGCTCCGGAAAGTGTTTAACGAACAAGGCACACAGCAAAGTAGCGATATGGAGTCCGTCGGAGTCAGCATCGGCCAAAATACAGACTTTGCCATAGCGCAGCGCTGACAGATCTTCGGAATCCGGATCTATGCCTAAAGCCACTGAGATGTCGTGAACTTCCTGTGAAGCCAAAATCTGCCCGGAATCAACTTCCCAGGTGTTCAGGATTTTACCCCGCAACGGCATGATGGCCTGAAACTCACGATCGCGCGCCTGTTTGGCTGAACCGCCCGCCGAGTCCCCTTCCACCAGAAACAACTCGGAGCGCTCGGTTTCTGAGCCAGAACAGTCAGTCAGTTTACCGGGTAATGCCGGGCCACTGGTGACCTTTTTACGCACCACTTTTTTAGCTGCTCGCATGCGTTTCTGCGCATTGCTGATGCACAACTCAGCCAGGGCTTCAGCGGTGTCGGTGTGCTCATTCAGCCACAGACTGAAGGCATCTTTCACAATGCCCGAGACAAACGTAGCGCAAGAGCGCGATGACAGCTTTTCTTTGGTTTGGCCGGCAAATTGCGGATCCTGCATTTTCACCGACAATACATAGCTACACTTGTCCCAGACATCGTCCGGGGTCAGTTTCACGCCGCGTGGCAACAGGTTACGGAATTCGCAAAACTCACGCATGGCTTCCAGCAGACCCTGACGCAGGCCGTTGACGTGTGTTCCGCCTTGCGCAGTTGGGATCAGATTCACATAGCTTTCGGTAATGGACTCGCCGCCCTCAGGCAACCAGTGTAATGCCCAGTCAACCCCTTCGGTTGAGCCACTAAAGCTGCCCACAAACGGGCTTTGTGGCAAGGTCTCATAGCCTTTTGCACTGTCTTTTAAGTAATCTTCCAGACCCGACTCGTAGCACCACTCCTGCGTTTCTTTGGTTTGTTTATTGATAAAACGAATACGCAGGCCAGGACACAATACCGCTTTGGCTTTCAGCAGGTAATTGAGCTTGCTGAGCGAGAAGTTAGCAGAATCAAAATAGCTGGCGTCAGGCCAAAACTGAACTGACGTACCGGTATTGCGTTTACCAACCGTGCCTGTGACTTCTAAGTCTTCGACTTTGTCGCCGTGCTCAAAGGCCATCTGATACACCTGAGCATCGCGCTTAACCGTGATCTCAACCCGGGTCGATAAGGCATTCACTACCGAGATACCTACCCCGTGCAGACCACCGGAAAATTGATAGTTTTTATTAGAGAATTTACCACCAGCGTGCAACTTGGTCAGGATCAGTTCAACACCTGGGATCCCTTCTTCAGGGTGAATATCCACGGGCATGCCGCGGCCATCGTCGATCACCTGCAGCGAGTTATCTTCATGCAGGATCACATCGATCTTGCTGGCATGACCGGCCAGGGCTTCATCGACACTGTTATCTATCACTTCCTGGCCGAGGTGATTCGGCCGTGTGGTGTCGGTATACATGCCAGGTCGGCGTTTCACCGGCTCCAGGCCATTCAACACCTCAATGGCTTCGGCATTATAATTCTGCTGACTCATAATTGGATCTGATTTTCTTCGCTTGTGTTGGTGATGTTAAGAAACCTGACTAGGGTCTCAAAGTAACGCTCAAAACCCATAAAACTATGGTCCCCGCCAAATTCAATGTGGCCAGGGCTGGCGCTGAAGTAGTTCACTGCCTGTTGATAGGGTAACACTTCATCGCCGCTTTGTTGTAGCAATAAAATATTTTCTGGTGAGTGCAGTGACTCAACGTAGAGCTGACGCAAAGTTGCAACATGTTGGTGCGTCAGCGTGTAATGCTGTTGCTGGTAAGGATTATACTGAGGACCGAGATAATCATGCAACAATTCAAATGGCCTCACCGCCGGGTTCACAACCACAGCGCGCAAACCATGCTGCTGCACCAGATAAGTTGCGTAATAGCCACCCAGGGAGCTACCAATCAGCGCGGTGTCTGGGTCTATTAATTGCTCAAGCTGCATAATGGCAATCGCCGGATCGTAGTGTAAACGCGGCGTCAGATAGCGACACGTAAACGCTTGCTGTCCAAGCCAGCGCCCTAACTGTTGCGCTTTGAAGGACTGCTCTGAGCTGTTAAAACCATGAATATAAATTAATTTTCGAGCCATTTGACCTCAGTATGCACCCCCTGTGCTGTCCAATGAATAAGGCGGTAGGCTGGGCCTGTGTTGTGCTGCTGCCAGTCACGCGTATGCTTGGCAAACTGGATCGAAGTCGCCGGCGTGGCATAGACAGGTAAAGTGCGAAACGACTGGGTATACGCGTTATGGACATGACCATGGATAAGCGCTTCAACACGTTGACTGTCGATCAGCGTATTAAGCAACTGGGGCCCGTTTTCCAACATATGCTTATCAAGATACCCATCAATCGGAACAGGATGATGATGACAAAAGGCCAAAACGGCGTGAGCACCTTCGCTTAATAACTGCTGCAACTCACTCAGATGTGCAGCCTCACACCAGCCTGCCGGCGTCGGTCCCTTGCTGTTGAGCAACACGATATCACCCTGCTCGCATTGTAAATACTTGGCAGCACTGATCTGCCCTTCACTGATCTGTGCCAGCAAAGTCAAGTCATCATGATTGCCCGGCACCCAAAACAATGGACACTCCAACGCCGATTGCGCCACCAGCTCAGCGAACAATGCATACGAGGCCGCACTGTGGTCCTGAGTTAAGTCACCGCCAAATACCACCCCATCCAGTTGCTCCTCAGCCAGTGCATTGAGCACTCTGCTGAAGTGTGTCGCCGTATTAACCTCAAAATAGCATCCTTCGGGGGTGCCAAACAGATGGCTGTCTGTAATGTGTGCCAGACGTAACTCTGCCCCATAAAACTGATGGCGTTGTTCAAACCAGGCCATTGTTCACATCCCAGTTGAGCGGTATCCGGCCACTTTCGAGACACGCCATCAACCAGTCTGCCAAAAACGCATTGAGCTGGTATTTTTCATCTTTGTGATGCATGTCCGGATTGGGATAGCGATACGATGGCTTTATGCGTTGGTGAAAATCATGGTGGATCACCTCTGCCACTTTGGCATCATGGTAAAGGCGCACAGACAACACAAAATCATCCAGGTGGGCACTGATCTGTTGTTTCTGAACCACCGCAATATCCGTGGTATAGCGGGCAATTCCATCAATGCGGATGTGATAACTTGCTGCCCCAAGATGTAACTCCCGACTATTTCCGACGGTTTCTTCAGGCAGCAGTTTCAGTGCCCGCAAATAATTGCGCTCACACAGGGTAATGTATTTAGGTAAAGACTGGATGTATTCTTTTTGCATAACCGCTGATCAAACGACCTCACTTTATACTGGCTGAGATTGCCACTGCGCCAACATCTTGGGTTTATGTAACGCCAACCATTGTAGACTAATCACAGTGGCAGCGTTATCAATTTCCTCACTTTCGAGTCTCGCCATGGCATCGCTAAAGGGTATCACATGCACTTTGATGTCTTCCCCTTCTTCTGGTAAACCATAAATGCCCCCCGCCTGGCTCAGATCAGCCTTAGCCAGGTACAAATACAAACGCTCCGTTGTGCCGCCCGGACTGGACAGGTAAGACGTCATGTAATGCAGCTCATCTAACTCAAGTCCTGCTTCTTCCATCGCTTCTTTGCGCACTACCCCTTCATAATCCAGACTGCCCTCTGCCATGCCCGCAATACACTCCAGCAACCAGGGAGAATCTTTGGTCGCCAGCGCTCCGATGCGGATCTGCTCGATCAGTAAAACCTGATCGGTAACGGGGTCGTAAGGCAATACAGCCACGGCATGGCCGCGTTCTAAAATTTCGCGATAAATGGTCTGCGACTGGCCACCAGCAAATAACGCATGCTTAAACGCATACAAGTCAATTTTAAAGAATTTGTCATAACACCGCTCAGGCTCATCTAATTCGACGTCCTGATGATTAAATTGTGCAATTGGTTTCATGTTTCATCTCATTTTTTTCTTGATTGGGGTTTAATTTTTAACCCTGAACCCCCATCATAGGTATTCTCGAATTTTATCTTATTTTACTGCTCGTTACCTGCCAGAACTCTCAGGTGGCACAGTATTATATTCTGTTACACTTGTTCTGACCGATTTACTGTTTTCCTTATATGGGAATTGACTAAAACAAGGTAACATGCCGACAACGAAAAATTGTCTAAGGACTGAGCAAACAATGAAAAAAAGCATTCTATCTCTGTTTATCGGTGTTGCCTGCGCCCTGTCCAGCGCAGCTTCACAGGCAGAAGATCTGTTGCAAGTGTACGACATTGCCACCGCTAACGATCCAACGGTATTAAAAGCCAAGGCCCAGGCTGACGCACAAAAATATGCCCAGGATTCGGCATTAGGCGATCTATTGCCTTCATTGGGTTTTTCAATGAGCTACACCGATAACGATGGTGAGTCTACATTACCCGGTCAAAACGATGCATCAGGTTACACTGTAGTGGATACTTGGAGTGATTCAATCACGCGCAGTGTCACGCTGAACCAGACTATTTTTAGCATGGCCACCTGGCAAAATCTGACCATTGCCGAGAAACAGGCGATGCAGGCACTGACCAGCTACGAGCAGCAACAACAAGACCTGATTGTCCGTGTTGCACAGGGCTACTTTGACGTACTGAGCGCACTGGACAATCTGGAATTTGTACAGGCCGAAAAACGCGCCATCGAGCGTCAGCTGGAGCAAACCAAGCAACGCTACGAAGTGGGTCTGACCGCCATCACAGACGTACACGAAGCTCAGGCTCAGTTCGACCAATCTGTGGCTAACGAAATCGTTGCTCAGAACACCGTTGAAACGGCTCGTGAAACCCTGCGTACCATCACAGGTAAGTACCATGCCAAACTGGATAAGCTCAATACTGACAGCTTCTCTACCGTGAAGCCAAACAGACAGTCCAACGACTTCATTACCCTGGCGAAAGAGCAAAACCTGTCGCTACAGGTCGCTAAATCAGCGCTGGACATAGCACAGGATCAGATTGACCTTGCGCAGGCAGGCCACTATCCAACGCTGAGTTTACAAGCGTCGTATTCTGACTCTTTGGGTAACACTGAAGGCGCAGAGCTGTCACCTCGTACAGATGGCACCAGCATCGGCCTGACTTTCAATGTGCCTATTTATTCAGGTGGCAAAACAGTCGCAGCAACCGATCAGGCACGCGCCCTGTATGTTGCAGCCAGTGAAGATCTGGAAGCCTCTATGCGTAACGTTACGCGCTCGGTGATCACCTCATATAACCAGGTGATGTCTGACGTCGCAACCTATCGCGCACTGGAGCAAGCGGTAGTCTCAGCTGAAAGTGCATTGCAAGCGACTGAGGCAGGCTTTGAAGTGGGTACTCGTACCATTGTTGACGTACTGGTAAGCACCCGTAACCTGTACAGCGCAAAGCGTAACCTGGCTAACCTGCGTTATCAGTATGTGTTATCAACTCTGAAGCTGAAACAAGCAGCAGGTACACTGAACCGCAGCGACCTGGAAGCCATCAACAAAGGCCTTGTCGCAGGTTAATTTTTATTTCGCTCGAGCAAAAAACCGGTGTAAACCGGTTTTTTTCTGCCTGCGATTTGCCCTCCCAGGTAGGTCGCACCAGATCGGTGCTCATCATCACTCTCTTGAGCTGCTCAGCCGATATCGCTAAACTAACCCTTTGAAGTTTGAAAGAGAGTGCACCTTTGGTTAACAACCCCACCTTTAAGCTGGCATTTTTAGCCCCAAAATTCTGGCCAACCTGGCTGAGTGTGTTTTTTATGTATGCTCTGTCCTGGCTGCCGCAGGGTATTCAATTGTGGCTGGGTAAAATGCTCGGTCGCCTGGTGCACCGCCTGTTAAAAAAGCGTCGCCGCATTGCAGACGTCAATTTACGCTTGTGTTTTCCCACTATGGACGCGCAACAACGTGACGATTTAGTACTGAAAAACATGGAAAACACAGGTATCGCTACCTTCGAAACCTCAATGGCCTGGTGGTGGCCTCAATGGCGACTAAATCGGGTCGTCGGCTCCATAAAGGGCATAGAGCATGTTGAGAAGGCACAGGCCAATGGCAAAGGAGTCCTGTTACTGGTCCCACATATGCTGCACCTGGAAATGCTGGGCAGAGTACTGGGCATTGCACAGCCGGGGATCGGTTTTTACCGCCCGCACAATAACCCTTTGATGGAGTACTTTATGACTAAGGGCCGCTTGCGCTCTAACGAGTTCCTGATTGGCAAGCGCGATGTTAAAGGTTTATTGCAGGCACTGAAAAACAAAAAAATGTGCTACTACCTGCCGGATCAAGACTATGGTCGCAACCGCTGCGAATTTGCGCCTTTCTTTGCTGTGCCCGACGCTGCCTCTACAACAGGAACGCTGCTCTTTGCAGGAAGCAAAAATTGTGAGACATTAAGTCTACATGGCGTTCGCGATGAGCAGGGTAAATACCACATACAGATCCAACCTGCGCTGGCTGACTTCCCAAGTGGCGATCCGCTTACCGACGTCACCCGGGTCAATCAACGTATGGAGCAGGCCATTAATGAGGCCCCGGAACAATACATGTGGCTACACCGACGCTTTAAAACGCGTCCGGATGAAAATGCGCCATCGTATTATGAGTAACCGTTAGCATAAAGTGTGTCGTGACAATATGGCTAAAAAACGTTCAAAACGCTTATCAAACCTGTGGTTCTGGACCAAGCACCTGTCGTTAGGTGTGTTATTGGTATGGGCCGCCTATTACTTTTTATATGGCAATGTCCCGTCAATGGAATTTCGCGACACCACCAATGCCGCCGCACGCGGATTTACCCAGTTTTACGAAGGATTTAAACGCAATTTTAATGAGCGCAATACTGAGCGTGAGAAATACGTCCTGGACTTGGGTAAACCGACCTACCCACTGGATGATGCAATTGCGCAGCGTGGCCTGGTAGTCAAACCTGCGCCACAGCGTTGGACCGGAGAGATCCAGCCGCGTCGCTTTGACAGTGGTGACACCCTGCGTGGCGTGCTGACCAACTATGCCAAACAGGAAGACATCGAGCTGTTCTGGTACCTGGACAAAGATTATGTGGTGAAACACAATTTCCGCGTCGATACCAACTTTGTGTCGACCCTGTATCAGGTCGGCACCGCCATCAATGATGATTTTGAGTTTGAAGTATTCACTTTCTTTTGTCACCGCCAGCGTGCCGCCATCATCACCCAAAAGCCTTCTCGCTTTGTGCGTGAAAACTGCTGTAGGTTAACCAAATAAGCTTTCGGGCCGGAGAAAGCCCTTCTTCTCCGGCTACGAACCCAACAGGCGCTGCCAGGCGATCTTAACTGTATCTACCCACTCAGCCACCTCATGCATGGCCACACCCCGCCCTCCTGCGTTAAGACTATGCAGGTGATAGCGATCACGGAACTCACAATATGCCTCAGTCAGGGCTGACTGAGTGGCATTGTCAATTACTCCGGCATGATGGGCCATTTCAAAGATCCGAATATTATCGGGAAACCGTGCCAGCTCCGGATGGGCATGCGCGTAGTTGAGCACCAGGTATTGCGCAATAAACTCGATGTCCGTCATTCCGCCAACTCCCTGCTTTAAATCAAACTCCACCTCGGTGCTCTTGTCCAGATGCCCGCGCATCTTCTCCCGCATCTCAACAATGTCTTTGCTCAGTGTGTCGTTATCGCGGTGCTGACACAGAATTTCATGGCGGATTTCGTTAAAACGCGCGACCAGTTCGGGCTCGCCCAGCACCATACGCGAGCGCACCAGCGCCTGATGCTCCCAGGTCCAGGCCTGCGCCTGCTGATACTGATAAAAACTCTCAATGTTAATCGCCAGCAGGCCCGAGTTACCCTCCGGTCTCAAGCGAGTATCCAGTTCATACAAAATGCCGGAATTAGTACGGGTATTGAACAGGTGCATTAAGCGCTGCGCCAGTTTCAAATAAAACTGCCGTGATGAAATAGATTTGTCCCCGATGGTGACACTGTTGCCATCGCGATTATGCACGAATACCAGATCGAGATCTGAGTTGTATCCCAGCTCCAGTCCGCCCGCTTTACCATAGGCCACCACGGCAAAACCTTTGTGCTCCGCATCAGCGCCTTCAGGTGCCCCATAGCGGCGCACCATTTGTTGCCAGGCTATGTCCACCGCTTTGGCGATGATGGCTTCGGACAGTGCGGTCAGGTGATCGCTCACTTTCATGATATCCAGCACCCCGGTCGCATCTGCTGCGGCAATCCGTAATGCCTGAGTTTGCTTAAACTGACGCAGCGCTTCCATCTGTAATTCCAGATCTTCACTGTCGATACGTAAAAAGTACTGCTGAATTTCACTGTAGTAAGCGCTCAGCGGCAGCGGCCGGTACAATACCGCCGGGTCGATCAACTCATCGAGCAAGATAGGATAGCGTGCTACCTGCTCAGCTATCCAGACACTGTGCGCACATAGCTTAATCAGTTGCTGTAATGCCCCGCGATTTTCAAACAATAGCTCCAGATAAGCCGTGCGCGAGGCAATTTTCAGGATCACCTGTAATACCCTGTCGAGTATTTCAGCCACTGGTGCTCGGGTTATTTCGCTGAGCAGAGCCGGCATCAGTTTATCCAGCACATCTCTGCCGCGCGTGCCCATTTGCGTTTTACTCAATCCGAGGTGAAATTGCTCCAGAGACTGTTGCCAGGCTGCGCTGACAGCCTCTGGTAATGGCGATTCCAGATAGCTGATATCGCGTTGCTCCCAGGCAGAGACATATTCCGGTGCCAGCGCCTCGCCGAGCTCAGGCTCTTCACCGATAACCTGGGTAAACTCGGCCCGTACCGCAACCTGGGCCTGCTCGAGCATAGCCAATACGTCGCTATACTGAGTGCACTCCAGCAGTACCGCCAGACGCTGCTGACCTAGCTCATCATCCGGCAAAGTCTGTGTCTGACAGTCATCAAACGCCTGTAAATATTGTTCTGTACGGCGCAGTAACAGATATTGCTGAGACAGCACTTCACCGACTTCCGGTGGGATCAGGGACAAGTGCTGAAGCTGCTCTAATGCTGACAATAGTGATGGGGTTTGCAATTGGGGTTCGCGACCGCCGCGGATCATTTGCAGCGCCTGAACAATAAACTCCACTTCGCGGATCCCGCCCGCGCCGAGCTTAATGTTATTCGTCAGCCCTTTACGCCGCACCTCCTGGGCAATCATGTGCTTCATTTTGCGCAAAGATTCAATCACCGAGAAGTCAATATAGCGACGAAACACAAAGGGGCGGATCAGGGTTTTAAATTCATCCCAATATCGGTTTTCTTCACCAAGCAGGCGCGCCTTTAGCATCGCATAGCGCTCCCACTCCCTGCCCTGATCCTGATAATAATCTTCCATGGCAGCAAAACTCATGACCAAAGGGCCACTATCGCCAAAAGGCCGCAGGCGCATATCAACGCGAAATACCTGACCATCGGCGGTACAGTGATCAAGCGCGGCAATGAGTTTTTGCGCCACTTTGGTATAGAACACCTGTGCTTCTATGCTGCGGCGTCCACCTTCCGTCGGTTTGGCAAACGGATAGGTAAATATCAGATCGATATCCGAGGAGAAATTCAGTTCACCACCGCCCAATTTGCCCATGCCCAGCACCAGCATAGGCACCGGTGTTTGATCTTCATCACACACCTGACCATTGCTTTTGGCGACATTGGCGTGTGCCCAGCGGTTTGCCCAGTCGATCAGCGTTTCACTGAGCCGTGACTGATAAGCAATACTGTCGGCGATTGAATTTCCCTCCACCAGATCCAACCACATCATCTTGAGCCAGTAGCGCTGACGATATTCACGCAGTTGTCTGAAGCAGCTGGCTTCATCCAGCTCCGCGAGGGGTTCTGTGAGCGGCACGGGACACACTCTTTGTTGCATTTGTCTGTGATCCAGCAACCAGTCAATCCAGTCTGGATGACGCTGCAATATACGATACGCAAAATCACTCAATCCAAGTAGCCTGAGCACGGCCGGGTTGCTTGTGTGTTGGGCAAACAGTGCCTGACAGCGTTCCTCTGCCAGCTCCCCAAGAGCCTGGGGCAAGCCACCGAAATCCATAGAAAAATCTCCAGTGCAATTGCAAAAAGCGGTGTTATAGTAAACTTAATTGCCATCACCATACACTTAGCATGAGTTATTTGTCTTTAGCCAATATCAACTTTTTCGCCATCTTAGTCAGTTTTATCGTTATTTGCCTGTTCACCATTGCGCTGCGTTTGTACGTGCAGTTCAGCGCCAGACAAATGCTGGAAGATGAACTGGCCAAGCGAGATAACTTTGCATTGGGGATCAGCTATGCCACACACCTGGCCGTGCTGGTGATCTGCTGTGCTTACGTTTTCAATGACACCGGCATGATGGTGTTACAGGCCGAATCACTGCGCAGCGGCATTATTCTGCTGCTGATCCTGGTGTTCATTTATTTTGGTCAGCATATTCATCGCAAGTGGATCCTCCATCGCTTCAACGAGGAGCAGGCAATCCTAAAACAGAATGTCTGTGCTGCGGTGGTCGACTCCGGCATGCTGGTCGGCAACACCATTTTAGTGCTCGGGCTATATCATTGGATCCACCCTCAGGGCTTTGGCAACTTACTGGTGGTCACTCTCAGCTTTTTGGTTGTGCAGTTAATGTGCGCGCTGGACAGTAAAATCCGTGAATGGCGCTTTGCCCGCTACAATCAGGGCGCATCTTTACAGCAAAATTTCAACCTGGCCAACACCTCGATTGGGATCCGCTACGCGGGTAAGAGCATTGGCTTGGCATTGGCCATTTATGCCGGTCTGCACAGTGCCCCTTATCACGGTGCCAAAGTGGTAGAAAACCTCTTTGTGATTGTCATGCACTGCGGTGTAATGTGGCTGTTACTATACGGTATCAGCCATTTGTTACTCCAGCTGGCGTTGCCCAGAGTGGACATTGGGCTGGAAGTCGACCATCAGGATAATATCGGTATTGCCTGTCTGGAGTTTGCTGTTTTCTGCGCAATAGGCTATTTACTTATTAACATGTTCTCAATGTAACCAGGCTTGTTAGTGCGTTTAAACCTAGAAAACTTCTTGCTGGTCGACAGCAACTGGGAATTCAGCAGAGAGTTTGCTGCACACCTCAAGGCGCAGCATCCTGATGCGCCCAGTGAGCTGTTGATTGCTGGTGACAACACCAAGCAAATGCTGAAAATGATGTTTCAGGAGCAAGTCAAAGACTATTGCTACTGTGACTTTGCGAATGAAATCAGCGTCTCTGAACTGGCGTCTTATCTGCATGAACATCATAAAGTGAAAGGCGTGTTAATTTACGCACTCGACTATCATCTGGCCGACGAGACTCAACGTTTTATCTTTAACTCGCTCCACCGCCAGCGCATCACAGTCGAACAAAGCGACCGGGGATACGTCTATCACCCACTTCGCGACCCTTTTAATAACAACCACCTGACCTGCCACTCAACGGTCTCTGCGACGACTCAGGATTCCGTCCTCGACTTCGCCCAACATCACACGGACAAAGCCGAATAGGTGCTGGACTCACTGTACATAACCCCTTACTATTACGGCTATTTAACAGCGGAATAGTCCACCATGCGCATACCTCATATTTACCAGCCTTCCGACCTTGTTATTGGCGAAGCGATTGACCTTGGCGATGATGCCGCCGGGCACGTTGCTCGTGTACTGCGTATGGGTGAAGGCGACACACTCAGCCTGTTCAATGGTCAGGGCGGTGAGTATCTGGCAACCATCAGCGAAGTCAGTAAAAAGAAAGTTCGGGTCATGCCTGAACAATTCATTGATAAGCAGGTTGAGTCACCGCTGTCAATTCACCTCGGCCAGGGCATTTCACGCGGTGACAAAATGGACTTTACCATTCAGAAGTCAGTGGAGCTGGGTATTACTGAAATCACCCCCTTATTCACCACCCGCTGTGGTGTTAAACTCAGTGGTGAGCGACTGGCGAAAAAACACCAGCAATGGCAGAAAATCGCCATCGCAGCCGCAGAACAGTCTGGCCGGAACACCATTACCACCATTCACCCGCCGATTTCAATTGATGACTGGCTGGCACAGACGAGTGAAGCTTTAAAGCTGACACTGCACCCCAGAGCTGAACACTCCATTAAAACCCTGCCGGCCCCTGAGCATGGTGTCCGTTTCCTGGTTGGTCCTGAAGGCGGCTTTACCGACGAAGAAATGGCCGCCACGGCCCAGCAAGGCTTCATCGATATTCGTCTCGGCCCGCGCGTATTGCGCACAGAAACCGCAGCGCTGACCGTACTCAGCGCATTACAGCTTGAGTTCGGCGACCTGGCCCTTTAAAAAGTCAGTTTCGCCCTTATATCCTAATCAGACACTTAGCAGTTGAATTGATTAACTTTACATAAGGTAACCCCAATGGCAGCGAAACTCGGGATCATCTCAGATCCAATCAGTGGCTTTAATATCAAAAAAGATACTGGCTTCGCCATGATGCTGGCAGCGCAGGCACGTGGTTATGAGCTTTACTACATGGAAATGCAGGATCTGTATTTGTATCAGGGTGAAGCCCGGGCAACCGCCGCTAAGGCCACAGTGTTTGACGATGAACAGCACTGGTATGAACTGGCAGACAAAGATGATATCGCACTGAGCGATCTGGACGTGATTTTAATGCGTAAAGATCCCCCGTTCGATACCGAATACATTTACGCGACCTACATGCTGGAGCGCGCTGAACAAGCCGGTACATTGGTGATCAACAAACCGCAAAGTCTGCGCGATGCCAATGAAAAGCTGTTTACCGCCTGGTTCAGCGAGCATACACCAGATACCTTAGTGACACGCTCTGCATCTCAGATCCGTGAGTTTTTGACCAAACACGGAGATATCATTCTTAAACCGCTGGATGGCATGGGTGGCGCCTCAATTTTCCGGGTACGTCATGATGACCCGAACATAGGCGTGATCTGTGAAACCCTCACCGAACATGGCAGTCGCTTTGCGATGGCGCAAAATTACGTGCCTGCCATTAAAGATGGCGACAAACGCGTTCTGGTGGTCGACGGAGAGGTCATGCCTTACTGTCTTGCCCGTATCCCTCAAGGGGGCGAAACGCGTGGTAACCTGGCCGCAGGCGGTCGTGGTGAAGCACGTCCTATCAGTGATAGCGACCGAAAAATTGCTGAAGCAGTTGCCCCTGTCCTGAAAGAGAAAGGGCTGATTTTTGTCGGTCTGGACATCATCGGCGACAAGCTCACCGAGATTAATGTCACTGCGCCAACCTGTGTGAAGGAAATTGAGGCGGCGTATGATATTTCGATTATGGATAAGTTTTTTGATGCCATTGCAGCAAAACTCGACCATACTAAAGGGTAATTAAAAGGGGGTCTCGCTATGCAATCACTCGCAAATCATTTTTTGGTCGCTATGCCAAATTTGCAAGATCCCTTCTTTAAGCACACAGTCACCTATATTTGTGAGCACAACGAAGAAGGCGCAATGGGCCTGGTCGTCAATCACCCCATTAACGTGACTGTGGGTGAGCTGCTTGATCAGATAGAAATTGATAACGATAAATCCAGTAACGCGGCAAGCCAGTCTGTGTTTGCCGGTGGACCAGTACATACTGACCGTGGCTTTGTGTTACACACGCCCAAGCCCGGTTATGCGTCCAGCCGAGAACTCAGCTCAGACATGATGATCACCACTTCCAAAGATGTGCTGGCCTCACTGACCTCACATAACTGTCCGGATGCCTTTATCATTACCCTGGGTTATTCAGGGTGGGAACAAGGACAGCTGGAAAAAGAGATCCTGGAAAACTCCTGGCTGATCATTGAAGCAGATCCGGCCATTATTTTTAATACGCCCCCGGAAAAACGCTGGGAAAAAGCAGTCGAAATGCTCGGTATCGATGCCGGGCAACTGAGCACCGAGGCGGGACACGCCTGAGCCAGACCACCCCAGTTAACAGCCTGTCGCCTTTACACCAATTGGCGGCAGTCTGTATACACTTGAGAATACACCATGAGTAATAACGATAAAACAGCACCCGGCCAGCGTACGGTCATAGGCTTTGATTTTGGTACCCGTAGCATCGGCCTGGCAGTCGGTCAGGAGATAACGGGCACCGCCAGCAGTCTGGGGGCAGTCAAAGCCCGTGACGGTATTCCAGACTGGCAGGATATCGCCCCCTATATCGAACAGTGGAAACCCGACCTACTGGTCGTTGGCCTGCCATTGAATATGGATGGCACGAACCAGGATCTGACCTTCCGCGCTAAAAAGTTTGCCAACCGACTGCACAACCAGTTTCGCTTGCCTGTCGAGACTCAGGATGAGCGCCTGACCACAGCAGATGCCAAAGCCCGGCTATTTGAACAAGGGGGTTATCGCTCGCTGGCCAAAGACAAGATTGATGGCATGTCAGCCATTATCATTCTGGAGAGCTTTTTTGAGGCGCAATGGGGTTAAGTACCCGATAGCGTTGCAGATCGGGAATGAATCCAGCCTGCTGATAGGCCTGACGGATCCGACCTTGAGATCTGAGTTGCTTTAAGCCACTTTGCAGCGCCTTAAATGCACGCTCTCCGTCAGGATGAAGCCGCGACACCACAAAGTGGCGGCTACCATCGAACTGCACCACTAAATTAGGGTGGGCCACCAAAAGAATATCATCCAGTCTGAACTCATTATTCAGGCTTGGCATTAACGGCATCAGCATAAAATCAACCCATTGGCGATTCACCATTTGTGCTTGTGACGCCCAGACAGGCTCATTCATCAAATGCTTAAGACCCAGGTTGTTCAAAGTTTGCCAGTCAGTTCGCCAGCGACTGGTGGAGACGGCACTCAACTCACGCAATTCGTTTAACTGGGTGATCCGTGCCACCGCCAGATTCTCGGGGGCATAAAAAATCCCGGCGAAATATTCCCCCCGGCGGATCACCGCATCGCTGATAAACAGTTTATCCGCTTTTGCGTTCGCATCATCCAGCCAGTAACTGTCAAAGCTGAGCAGCAGCTTACCCTGCTCCAGCAAATTCGAATGGCGAAAGCTGACGTTACCCGGCCGGTAAGTGAATGATTTTTTGAATCCGCCCAGTGCCAGCGCCTGTTGCACCAGCACCATATCAACGACATCTCTGCGTACATAGTCACCCGAAAACTGCGACACTTCGAGTGGGGCACGACCATTCAAAAAGCGCAGATAATCGGCATACACGTCATCGCGGATATACATATCTACCACATTATGGTCGGCAGATCGCTCAGCAACAAGGTCACTCGCCGTTGCCGGGGATAAAGCGACTAAGCAACACAGGGCCAATATAGCCCCGTGCCTGGCCCAATCAGCGCTTTTTATCGTCCAGGCCGTCAACGGTTACCCCTTGCAAGAAGCCCGCTCCTTTTTGCTCATTGTTTTGCAGTTTAATCATCAGACGCAGGTCATTCGGTGAATCAGCATGATGCAGGGCATCCGCGTAATTGATCCTTTGCTGCTTATATAATTCGAACAGCGCCTGGTCAAAGGTTTGCATTCCCATTTCCTTGGACTTAGACATAGTCTCTTTAATTGAGCCAATGTCACCTTTCTTAATCAGCTCAGCCACCATAGGTGAATTGAGCAATACCTCAATGGCCGCTACACGCCCCTCCCCTTTGGCCGATGGCACCAATTGTTGCGCGACAATGGCCCTGAGGTTGAGCGCCAGATCGTATTTCAGCTTGTCGTGCTTCTCTTTTGGTACCAGGTGCATAATACGGTCGATGGCCTGGTTGGCATTATTGGCGTGTAACGTTGCAACACACAGGTGCCCGGTTTCAGC
Source organism: Pseudoalteromonas rubra (assembly GCF_000238295.3). Lineage (NCBI taxonomy): Bacteria > Pseudomonadati > Pseudomonadota > Gammaproteobacteria > Alteromonadales > Pseudoalteromonadaceae > Pseudoalteromonas > Pseudoalteromonas rubra. The sequence continues at coordinate 397,859 of NZ_AHCD03000020.1, read as the reverse complement.
AAAACTCAACGCATATTCCATAGTTTCACGAGAGCGGATCTCACCAATCAGGATCACATCCGGCGCCTGACGCAGTGAGCTTTTCAGTGCAGATTCAAAGCTCTCGGTATCCAGCCCGACTTCACGCTGCGTAATGATGCTCTTGCGATGCTGATGCACAAATTCAATGGGATCTTCGATGGTCAGTATATGACCGCGTTGATTACGATTACGATAGCCCAGTAAGGCAGCCAGAGAAGTCGACTTACCGGTGCCGGTCCCACCGACAAATAACACCAGACCACGCTTAGACATGATCACATCCGTCAGCACCGAAGGCAGACCTAAGTCAGTCACCTCAGGGATATCCGTGACAATACGCCGGATCACCATACCGGCGCAGTCACGTTGCCAAAAAGCCGAGACCCGGAAACGGCCTATTTCATTGGCCACCGCAAAGTTACATTCTTTCTCACCATGAAACTGCTGTTTTTGCTTCTCGCTCATGGCTGATTCGACCATGGCCAATGCCGCCTCAGCATCCAACTGGTCATCATCCAGTGCACGCAGCTCACCGTCGATTTTGGCACTCACGGGCAGACCGGCAGATACAAACAAGTCCGATGCACCTTTGTCTCTCATCGTTTGCAGATAATGTACAAGCTCCATCATAACCTCCCGGGATTAATAAGTGGTGCCAAACTGGCTCTTATCATGGGCTTTCGCCTGGGCATCCTGATTGGTGATCAGGCCACGGTTCACCAGATTAGTCAGACACTGGTCCATAGTCTGCATGCCATGCATCGCACCGGTTTGAATAGACGAGTACATTTGCGCAATTTTATCTTCGCGAATGAGGTTACGAATAGCCGGGATCCCCATCATGATCTCATGTGCAGCAACCCGACCACCGCCCACTTTTTTCACCAGCGTTTGTGAAATAACAGCTTGCAGGGACTCAGATAACATAGAACGGACCATGTCTTTTTCCTCACCCGGGAAAACGTCAATAATACGGTCAATGGTTTTAGGCGCTGAAGTGGTGTGCAAAGTACCAAACACCAGGTGACCGGTTTCGGCGGCCGTCATCGCCAGACGGATAGTTTCCAAATCACGTAATTCACCAACCAGGATGACATCCGGATCTTCACGTAGCGCACTGCGCAGCGCGGCATTGAAACTGTGTGTGTCACGATGTACTTCACGCTGGTTGATCAGACTTAATTTATTGTCGTGAACAAATTCAATGGGGTCTTCAATGGTCAGAATATGGTGATGCTTGTTGCTGTTAATGTAATCCACCATAGCTGCCAGCGTGGTGGATTTACCCGATCCGGTTGGGCCTGTCACCAGCACTAAACCGCGCGGGCAATCAGAAATTTTGCGGAAAATCTCCGGCGCGCCCAAATCTTCCAGCGTCAGCACTGAGCTGGGGATAGTCCTGAACACCGCCGCCGGACCGCGACTGGCGTTAAATGCATTGACACGAAAACGAGCCAGGTTCGGCACTTCAAATGAGAAATCTACCTCAAGATTTTGCTCATAGTCCTTACGCTGGTTATCATTCATAATATCGTAAACGAGGCTGTTAACGTCCTTCGCTTCCAGTGCAGGAATGTTTACCCGGCGCACATCGCCATCCACCCGGATCATCGGTGAAACTCCCGATGAAAGGTGTAAATCCGATGCTTTGTGTTGCACACTAAAGGCCAATAATTCAGTAATATCCATCTCAGACTCCACAACGAGCAAATAATAATATGGTTACAATAGCAGAACGGCTGAACAACGCCTATGATCGCATAGCAAAAGCACAGCAAAAGTGTGCCACAGACCACGAGGTCGCATTACTGGCCGTATCGAAAACCAAACCTGTCGAACTCATTGAACAAGCCTATGCGGCAGGCCAGCGCTTGTTTGGCGAATCTTATGTCCAGGAAGCTGTCGATAAAGTCCGCCACTTTCAGCAGCAAAAAGACATTGAGTGGCATTTTATCGGTCCCATTCAATCTAATAAGTCGCGCCTGATTGCCGAGCATTTCTCCTGGGTGCAAAGTGTCGACCGTCTGAAGATTGCGCGTCGCCTGAATGAACAAAGACCCACCAACCTGATGCCACTCAAAGTGCTGATCCAGGTGAACATCAGTAACGACGAACAAAAATCCGGATGCGCGCTGAATGAACTAGACGAACTCGCCGCCTATATTGATGGCGCACGCCAGCTGGAACTGCGCGGGTTGATGACAATTACAGCGCAAACCGATGACGCACAACAACAATTGCAATATTTTCGCCAAATGAAGGCTTGCTTTGATAAACTAAAGGCTCAATATCAACAGCTGGATACCTTGTCGATGGGTATGAGTGGCGATCTGGAAATGGCCATTCAGGGCGGCGCAACCATGGTGCGTATCGGCACGGATATTTTTGGCAAACGACAATAAGGTGACACATTCCTAATGGCTAATAAAACGATTGCATTTATCGGCACAGGTAATATGAGCTATGCCATCATAGGTGGCATGATCAAAAACGGATTTGCCCCACAGAGTATCATTGCAACCAATCGCAACCCTGAGAAGCTGGCTAAGGCTCATGCCGATTTTGGGGTGCGTACCGAGCAGGATAATCTCAAAGCGGTTGAGGAAGCCGATGTCGTGGTGTTGTCTGTGAAGCCACAAATGATGGCCGAGCTTTGCCAGACTTTTGTTGATGCCGGATTAGATCTCAGCAATAAGCTATTTGTTTCTGTCGCAGCAGGGATCACCGTCAAACGTCTGCGCGAAATGCTGGCAGAGGACGTCAAACTGGTGCGTTGTATGCCAAATACACCGTCCTTACTGGGACGTGGTGTCTCGGGTCTGTTTGCTGCAGATATCATTGATGAGGAAAAAACCTACATCGAGCAGGTCTTTTCATCAACGGGCATCGCCATCTGGCTGGAACAAGAATCACAAATCAATGATGTCATTGCCGTAACGGGTTCCTCACCTGCTTACTTTTTCCTGTTTATGGAAGCCATTGAAGAAAAAGCCATTGCACTGGGTTTTTCACCAGAGCAGGCACGCGCACTGGTGCAACAAACTGCACTCGGCGCCGCAGAAATGGCCTTGTCTCAGCAAGACATCAGTATTGCGCAGTTGCGTGCTAACGTCACCTCCAAAGGTGGCACCACACACGCAGCCGTTGAACATTTAAAAGCAAACCAGTTACCGCAAACCGTGGCTGATGCCATGGATGCCTGCATTGCGCGGGCAGAGGAAATGGAACAACAAATCTAGAGGACATACAATGAACGCCATGCATTTTTTGGTAGGGATTATTTTTGACCTGTTTTTGATGGTCGTACTGTTGCGTTTTTGGCTGCAATTGGTCAAAGCAGATTTTTATAACCCGCTGAGCCAGGCCGTAATTAAAGCAACATCGTTTGCCGTGAACCCGCTCCGTAAGCTTATTCCCGGACTGGGCGGTTTGGATCTGGCATCTTTGGTCGTGGCGCTGTTGGTTGGTTTTGCCAAGGTGTCTGTATTGATGCTCATGCTGGGCGGTTACTGGGATCCAATGGGAGCGGCGATTGACGGTGCGTTAACCGTGGCCAAAGAAGCCTTTTCTCTGGTGTTCTGGGTGTTAATTATCCGCGCTATCCTCAGCTGGGTGGCTCAGGGCTACAACCCAATCGCCGCGGTCTTTGATCAGCTAACTGAACCTATGTTGCGCCCAGTTCGTAAAATTATCCCGCCACTGGGAGGGCTGGATTTGTCGATCCTGGTCGTTCTGATTGGTATGCAGTTCTTACAGATCTTAATGATGGATCTGCTACGTTAAGCACTCGGAGTCGTCACAATGAAAACCTTATTAACACTGATTTCAATGCTAGCCGTGCTACTTGTTGCACGACCAGCGCATGCCAACAATGAACAAGGTGGGCAATATAAACAACTGGGTGACTGGCAGGTCCATTACATCGCCTTTCCGTCGACCTTTATTCAGCCTAACATTGCCAGTGCTTACGGTTTAACCCGAAGCAACAGCAAAGCCATAATAAACATTTCAGTGCTGGCTGATGATGCCAACAACACCGCACAACGCGCCACCTTAACCGGCCAGGCGCGCAACCTGATCGGCAATAAAACCACCTTAACCTTCAAAGAAGTGGTGGAAGGTGACGCGGTTTATTATCTGGCGCAGATGGATGTCGACCATGAAGACACCTATCGCTTTGAAGTCACGATCCGTCAGGGGAACACCCGACACGTGCTTAAATTTCAGCAAAAGTTTTATGTAGATTAATATGACCAGACAAATTGTTCTTGCCACCGGCAATCAGGGCAAAGTAGCCGAACTCGGCAGCATGCTCAAAGACCTGAAAATCGAAATCCTGCCACAAAGCCAGTTCAACGTGAGCGAAGTGGCAGAAACGGGCACTACTTTTGTAGAAAATGCCATTATCAAGGCGCGCCACGCTGCTAAAGTCACGGGGCTACCCTCCATTGCAGATGACTCGGGTCTGGAAGTTGATGCTCTGCAAGGGGCTCCGGGTGTGTATTCTGCCCGTTACGCCGGAGTGGATGCCAACGATCAGGATAACATCGACAAACTGCTTGCAGCGATGAGTGGCGAAACACTGCGCACAGCCCGCTTCTGGTGCGTACTCGTCTATATGCGCCATGCCGATGACCCTACTCCTGTCATTTGCCAGGCTAGCTGGGAAGGTCGCATCACAGAGGATCAGCAAGGTTTGCAAGGCTTTGGTTATGACCCCGTATTCTGGGTTGAAGCCACTCAGTGCACATCCGCGCAGCTGAGCAAAGCACAGAAAAATACCCTCAGCCATCGCGGTCAGGCATTGCAGCAGCTGCTGGCACACTTTGAAGGTCAGCTGTGAATCTCCCTCCGTTAAGTTTATACATTCACGTTCCCTGGTGCGTGCAGAAATGCCCTTACTGCGACTTTAACAGTCATGGTCAGAAAGGCGAGATCCCTGAGCAGGAATATATTCAGCACCTGCTCGCAGATTTACGTGCCGATCTGCACCTTGTACAGGGGCGCCCGCTGCATAGTATTTTTATTGGCGGGGGCACGCCCAGCCTGCTCAGTGGCGAAGCTTACACCCACCTGTTAGGTGAAATTGAAGCGCTGATTGGCTTTAGTGATGACATAGAGATCACACTTGAAGCCAATCCGGGGACGGTGGAGACCGATCGCTTTAAACACTATGTTGCAGCTGGCATCAACCGTATCTCCATCGGCGTGCAAAGCCTGCAGGCAGATAAGCTCAAGGCACTGGGGCGCATTCATGGTGAACAGGAAGCCCGCCACGCCGCCTTAGAAGCGCACGACGCGGGCCTCAATAGCTTTAATATGGACTTAATGCACGGCTTGCCAAACCAATCGGTTGCAGACGCATTGAGCGACCTGCAGCAAGTCATTGACCTCAATCCTCCGCATTTATCCTGGTATCAACTCACGATTGAGCCAAACACACAGTTTGCGTCTAAGCCGCCTAAGCTGCCCCAGGACGAAATTTTGTGGGATATCCAGGAACAAGGGCAAGCCTTGTTGGCCAAACATGGCTATCAGCAATACGAGATCTCAGGCTATGCTAAAACGGGTTATCAGTGTAAGCACAACCTGAATTACTGGCAATTCGGTGACTACCTGGGGATTGGCTGTGGCGCACATGGCAAAATCACTCAACCCGAAAATAACCAGATATTGCGCACCGTAAAAGTTAAGCATCCCCGTGGCTATATGGATCTTAGCAAGTCGTATTTATACGACAGTTGGCAGGTAGAGCCAGCCGATCGGCCATTTGAGTTCTTTATGAATTGTTTTCGCTTACACGCCCCCTGTGCTAAACAGGATTTTTGCGATTATACCGGCTTATCACTGAGCGATATTGAGCCCGCGATTAACCAGGCACTTGAACAAGAGTTGTTGATTGACCAGGGAGATTCATGGTTGGTAACAATTAAGGGCCACAGATATCTGAATGACCTGCTAGAATTGTTCGTCTGATACCTGCTCATAGGATAAGATTGAACAGGTGAATTCGCCCTGTAGATAAAAGACATCTATCGCGATACAGTTTTGTTGGTAACATTGCACCAACACCCGAGTCCAATGGAATAAAATAAAAAAGGTAACCCATGCGTAAAATGACACTCCTTGCCGCAGCCGTGGCAGCAGCGCTACTATCCGGTTGTCAGCAAACAGCAGAGCAACCAACCAACACCGCTAAAGCGGAAACAACACAACAAGTCGTTCAAAGCGAAGTCGAAAAGGCCAATGCCTTTTTCGATGAAGTCTTCATGCGCAGCGTCATGCGCAGCCCGGTTTATCAAACTTACCTGGGTATCAAACAAGATTATGACAAATGGGACGATGACTCAGAAGCGCGTCGGCTTGAGGATCTTGAGCTAACGAAAAAAGATCTGGTTGCCCTGCAAGCCATTGATCGCAGCAAACTGGATGGCCAAACTCAGGTGAGCTACGACCTGTTCAAGCAAAACCTTGAAAATGAAATCGCCGACTTCCAATGGCGTTTCCACAGCTACCCGGTTAACCAGATGTATGGTACGCACTCTATGCTGCCAGCATTTTTGATCAACCAGCATCAAATCACAGACGTCAAAGACGCCAAAGCGTATATTTCACGCCTGAACGGTATTCCAGCTGTCTTTGAACAGCTGATCGTAAACCTTGAAGTGCGTGCTGACAAAGGGATCATCGCACCTAAGTTTGTTTTCCCACATGTCATTGATTCAAGCAAAAACATCATTAAGGGTGCCCCGTTTGTTGACGGTGAAGATTCAACCTTACTGGCTGACTTTAAACGCAAAGTGGAAAAGCTGGAAATTGCAGACAACGAAAAGCAAGCGCTGATCGCTGAAGCAACTGACGCACTGAAAGCAGCCGTGAAGCCAGCTTACAGCAAACTGATCAGTTACCTGCAACAACTTGAAAAGCGCGCTGACACCCGTGACGGTGCCTGGAAGTTCCCTGATGGTGAAAAGTACTTCAACAACGCACTGGCACGGACTACTACCACAGACTTAACTGCCGCAGAGATCCACAAAATCGGCTTGTCTGAGGTTGCACGTATCCATGATGAAATGCGTGAAATCAAAGAAAAAGTTGGCTTTAAGGGCGATCTGAAAGCCTTTATGGAATTCATGCGCACCGACAAGCAATTCTACCTGCCAAATAGCGAAGAAGGGAAAGCCAAATACCTGGCTGACGCCACGGCGATGATCGACAACATGAAAGATCGCCTGGACGAACTATTCATCGTCAAGCCTAAGGCCGACATGATCGTGAAACGCGTTGAAGCCTTCCGTGAAAAATCAGCGGGTAAAGCTTTCTATCAACAGCCTTCTCCGGACGGTTCACGCCCGGGTATCTACTACGCGAACTTGTATGACATGGAAGCCATGCCAACCTACCAGATGGAAGCCCTGGCTTACCACGAAGGTGTACCTGGTCACCACATGCAAATCGCCATTGCGATGGAGCTGGAAAACATGCCTAAGTTCCGTAAGTTCGGTCGCTACACCGCTTACACTGAAGGCTGGGGACTATACTCTGAGCTGGTACCAAAAGAAATGGGCCTGTATGAAGACCCGTATTCTGACTTCGGTCGACTGGCTATGGAACTATGGCGTGCCTGCCGCCTGGTGGTAGACACAGGTATCCACGCAATGAAGTGGACTCGCCAGGAAGGGATTGATTACTACGTGAACAACACGCCAAACGCGAAATCAGACGCGGTTAAAATGGTAGAACGTCACATCGTGATCCCATCTCAGGCAACGGCCTATAAGATTGGTATGCTGAGAATTATTGAACTACGTGAAGCGGCGAGAAAAGAGCTGGGCGATAAGTTCGATATCCGTCAGTTCCACGACGTAGTACTGAAAAACGGCCCGGTACCTCTGAACGTACTGGAGCAGTTCGTCAACGAGTGGGTTGCCAGCAAAAAGGCGTAATTCACCCAAACGACCCGTTACTCTGGCGACACCAGCTTAAATTGCGTGTTCGCCAGAATGATGTGTAAACAAGCCCCGCCATGTGCGGGGCTTTGTATTTTAATCTCCCCGCCCAGCTTTTGCGTCACCAGGTTATAAATAATACTGAGACCGAGTCCGGTCCCGCCCGAATGTCGTTTCGACGTCACAAAGGGCTCAAAGATCACAGGCAGCAGTTCTTTGTCTATGCCCTGCCCGTCATCTTTAAAATAAAAATGCACATAGTCATTCACTATGTGTGCCGAGACAATGATGGTCAGCGGTCTGTCCGGATATTTACCATGCAAAATACTGTTGTTCAGACTGTAACTGATAATCTGATTAAACACATTGGGGTAACTACTGAGGATCAGGTTATCTGGTATTTCGACCTCAATTTTGTATTCATCCTCCGATAAATCACTGCGATAGCAATCAAACACGCCCTCTACCAGGGTTTTCAGATCAAACTCCATTTCCGTATCATAATGCTGCTGCGCCGATACTTTTTTGAAGTCATCGATCAGGGATGCCGTGCGATGTAAGTTATTTTCGAGCAAAAACAACGCTGATTCTGCCTCTCCGATGAGGTTGGTCAGGGTATGTTTTTTCAGCTGCCCACTGTCCAGATCACGGCGCATGCTCTCAACCTGTGCCTTGAGATGCGACTGGCTGGTAATGGCAATACCGAGCGGTGTATTCAGCTCATGGGCAAAGCCACTCACCATGTTACTCAGGCTGGCCATTTTAGCCTCTTCAATCAGCCGCTGCTGAGCCGCGCTAAGTCGTGCCATCAATGTTTCAATAAAGTCCAGCAGCTCATCCAGGTGGTGACCAATCTGGGCAATTTCGTCTTCGCTGTTCAGGTTAACCCGCAAAGAAAAGTCTTCATGCTTAGCCACTCTGACCAGCACCCGACCGATCGCCATCACCTGCTCAGACACCCGGCTATTGAGATAGTACAGCAGTAACAAGCTAAAACCACTGCTTAACACGATCGACAATAAGCTAATCAGGATCAGCTGTTGCTGCTCTTCCTGATAAGCGCTGAAGAGTTGCTTAGCCACTATGGTAAAGTGGCCGCGAATAGCCAACTTCAACTCCCCCAGCTCACCACGCACTCCCTGGTTGTGGTCCAGCCCCTGCTTTTGCAACACATTGGTATAAACGATGAAGCCGTTCTGATATTGCTCAAGCGTCATTAAATAGGCATCAGCACGCGCCGGAAATTGCGCCCGGATGCGGTTCTTGGCTTGCTGGATCAAATCACCATGCTGATTCAGGTAGCTTCTGTCCAGCCTCAGCAAAAAATCTTTTTCCCGCCGCCTCAGTTCCAGCAGCAGAATTTCTAATTGCGGATCTTGTGCTTCTTTGGCCAGTGCCTGCAGGGCATGCGCTTTACTGCGGAACTCACCATAAACACCATCGTCTTTGTCGTAACCCAATAATGCCTGCATGGAGGCCAACTGTTCATACAGCTCAGCAAAGCGGTTAACCTGCTCGTCCAGTTTAAACATCAGCTCAAGATGCTGATGATCGGTGACCAGTAACGCAACTAACTCGTTAAAACTATCGCGATACGCATAGCGATAATCATCAATGGACAACAGTGAGGCTTTTTGTCTTTCAATCACAAACCGCTCTTCCTGATCCAGCAAGCGCTGGATCTGGGTTTGTAATTTGAACAGATGATCATTGAGTTGCTTACTGTGGTCCAGCTCCCGATACAGAAACCAGCTCACCGTCGCAATGATCACCGCCGCACCAACTGCGGCCACTTTGAATAACAAAAGTGACTGTTTTAGCTGCACAAATAAGTTCCCGACTTGCCCCGTTCTTCCTAAGCTTAGACAACATCGGCAGGTTCGGCGAGCCCAGCCACGGACTTTGCTCCATTCCGCTTTTCGGTTTCATATGTACCCGCTTAAAACACACATCAAACTTATCGCCCAAAGCCCGGTTTTCCATTTATTGCAATGGCGTCTAGACTTTAACATTGTGGCTTATGCAAATCTGATGTTGTTTGGGCTGTCGTTACCATGAATGAAGGTATGAGCAACTTGAGTAAAACCGAAAGCCCACCATCCCCAAGTCGACGTACCTTTATACGCCAAAGCGCCACACTACTGCCACTAGTCAGTGCGTGGCCACACACAGCGATGGCACAACCACAAACCTGTCCTGGCGCTCGTTACAAACTGATATTTGCTTCGCCCTATAACAGCGAGCTTTGGCTCTCATCACCTCATATGCATCAGCAACTCAAACACAACATTGAAGACTTTTCTAACGGTAAGATTTGTGTCGAAATCCGCGATAAAGGCAGTCAGGGAGTTGGTCATGACCTAGCGGTGCAAGTTTCACGTGGCGTGATCCAGGGGGCGCTGCTGAGTGTGTCTAATCTCTCCCCCATAGTGCCTAAACTGGATATATTGAACATTCCATTTTGGGCCGCTGAATCTCAGGCTTACCTGAATCTGATCACTTCCGATTTGTGGCAGCAGCAGGTGACCGAGCAGATCCGCACCCGGGGCGATGTCGCGATCCTGCTGTATCATTTACCCGGCGCCAGAACACTGACCTCCACCCGTCAGTATGGCAAGCTGCTGAAAACACCCAGTGATATCATTGATGTGGTTTTTCGCGTGCCCGTCAGCCAGGTGCTGAGACAGTTTTATCAGCTGTGTGGTACCACCCCCGTCCAGGTCGCCTGGCACAAAGCGGCGATGCTGGCTGCCAACAAACGCTTTGATGCCCTCGACCCTTCGGTTACCGGCTTATACAACGGGCCCAATGGCCTGAATCAACATATCGGGGCCGTCTCTTTAATCAATTCAGTACAAGATGGCTGGGTGTCGGTGATCAATCAAAGGTGGCTTAAATCCTTGCCTCGCAAGCTGCGTATTGCCGTTTGGGAAGGGGCAGAAAAAACCTTTGTGCAGCACTTATCCATGGCCCGTCAGGCTGCGTTATACTGCCAGCGCGGCCTGCTCAGAAATGGCGCCACGATTTATTATCCAAGCGCTGATGAGATGGCCAGCTGGCAGGAGATTGGCGGTTATCAGCGCAGAGAATGGCGCGCGACTAAGGTGGCATTGTTAGGGAAACTCAGCGCCTTTGATGCCTTTGTGGCAGCCACTCAGGTCAACAATGGCCTGACTTTCCCAACTTAATGCAGTTAATTATGCTGTTGCATGTGCGCGTTAAACTGTCGCAACGCCGGCTTTTTCATCAGGCTATAGCACACAGGCAATACCAATAACGCTAACACCAACGCACTCAACATGCCACCCACCATAGGCGCGGCAATCCGGCTCATAATTTCAGACCCTGTGCCCGTGCCATATAAGATAGGCAGTAAGCCGATAATGATCGTCGATACCGTCATCATCACAGGTCGAACTCGCAGCGCAGCCCCTTGCAGCAAAGCGTCGATATACTGCGACTCACTGACAGGCGCCTGGCGTGATTGCGCTTCACTTTGTAAGTCTTTAAAAGCTTGCTCCAGATATACCAGCATGATCACCCCTATTTCAACCGCGACACCGGCCAGCGCGATAAAGCCGACACCAACGGCAACGGAGAAGTTAAAGCCTTGCAAATACATTAACCACAAACCCCCGATGGTAGCCATAGGCAAAGTCAGCAGGATCAACGCCACCTCTCCAAATCGACGGAAATTGAGATACAAAAGCAACATGATGATCGCCAATGTCAGCGGCAGTACATAGCTGAGCTTTTCCTGTGCGCGGATCATGTACTCATACTGGCCAGCCCAGTTCAGTGAGTATCCGGCAGGTAAATCCAGTTCCTCGGCGACCACACTGCGTGCCTGTTCAACATAACTGCCCAAATCGACCCCATCGATATCAACAAAGGTCCAGCCATTGATCCTGGCATTTTCACTTTTGATCCCCGGCGCACCGCTTTCAACGTAGACATCCGCGACATCACCAAGGGCGATCCGCTGCCCTGTGGGCGTCACGATAGGCAAACGAGCCAGCTGCTCAGGCGAGCTGCGGTAATCCTGTGGATAACGCAGGTTAACCGGATATCGCTCCTGTCCTTCCACAGTTTGTGTGACATTCATGCCGCCAATTGCGGTGGCCACAACCTGCTGTACGTCCGCAATATTGAGTCCAAAGCGGCTAGCCTGCTCACGACGAATATCCACTTTGATATAGCGCCCACCAGCAACGCGCTCTGAATACACCGAAGCGGTGCCAGGCACTGTTTTCAGAATGCTCTCAAGACGCTGGCCCAGTGATTCAATCACAGCCAGATCCGGGCCTGCAATCTTAACCCCCACCGGCGTTTTGATCCCCGTTGCCAGCATGTCGATGCGGGTTTTGATTGGCATCACCCAGGCATTGCTGACACCAGGCAGTTTTACCAGGCGGTCCAGCTCTGCTTTAAGCTTGTCGGTCGTCATGCCCGCTCGCCATTCGCTGCGAGGCTTAAGCTGAATAAAGGTCTCAATCATAGTCAATGGTGCCGGATCGGTGGCCGACTCAGCACGCCCGACTTTACCAAACACATTCTCCACTTCCGGCACCGTGGCAATGAGCTTATCTGTTTGCTGTAGCAGCTCACGCGCTTTGCCGATAGAAATCCCCGGATACGTGGTTGGCATATACATGAGGTCGCCCTCATCCAGGGGCGGAATAAACTCGCTGCCGATTTTATTCAGCGGGTAAAACCCAGCCACGGTCAGCGCCACTGCCGCGAACAAAGTGGTTTTAGGAAAACGCATAACCTGACGAAGCAACGGCATATACGCAGCAATCAACAAGCGGTTAAGCGGGTTTTTGCGCTCAGGCGTGACTTTCCCCCGGATGAAATAACCCATCAGCACCGGCACCAGGGTAATGGCCAGTCCGGCCGCAGCTGCCATGGCATAGGTTTTGGTATACGCCAAAGGTGCAAACATGCGCCCCTCCTGCGCCTCAAGAATAAACACCGGCAAGAACGACACTGTGATGATCAACAAACTGAAAAACAAGGCAGGCCCGACTTCAGTCGCCGCTTTTGCCACTATTTGCCAGCGATTGTCATCGGTTAACGGAGTCTTTTCCATATGCTTGTGGAGATTTTCTATCATCACAATGGCGCCATCCGTCATCGCACCAATGGCAATGGCAATCCCGCCAAGCGACATGATATTGGCGTTGATCCCCTGAAAGTACATCACGATAAAGGCCACCAATATTCCCAACGGTAAGGTGATCACGGCCACCAGCGAAGAGCGCAAATGGAACAGGAAGGCCACACAAATCACAGCCACAACCAGTAACTCCTCAAGCAGTTTCTGCCATAAATTATCCACTGCCCGCTCAATCAGCTGACTGCGGTCATACACAGTAACGACCTCAACCCCCTCAGGTAAGGACGCTTGCAACTCAGCGAGCCGGGTCTTCACGCCAGTAATGGTTTGCTGAGCATTTTCACCAAAGCGCATGACCACGACGCCACCGACTACTTCACCTTCGCCATTGAGTTCGGCAATGCCCCGGCGCATTTGCGGGCCAAGCGTGATCTGTGCCACATCTCCCATGGTCAGTGCGGTCCCCTGTGCATTGAGGCCAAGAGGGATCTGAGCAATATCTGTCACGGAGCGAATGTATCCGGTAGCCGTGACCATATATTCGGCTTCCGCCATCTCAATCACAGACGCCCCGGTTTCCTGGTTGCCCCGTTGCAGTGCCTGCTGAATATGGCTCAAAGGCAACCCATAGGCACGCAGTTTATCCGGATCAACCTGTACCTGATATTGCTTAACCATCCCGCCCACTGACGCGACTTCGGATACCCCCGGCACCGTTTGTAACTCGTATTTCAAAAACCAGTCCTGGAGGCTGCGTAGCTGGCTGATGTCGTGCTGACCCGAGCGGTCGGTCAGAGCGTAAATATACACCCAGCCTACGCCAGTTGCGTCCGGCCCAAGTTGTGGCTTGGCGGTTGATGGCAATAAGTTGGCTGCCTGACTCAGGTATTCCAGTACCCGACTGCGCGCCCAGTAGAGATCGGTGTCGTCATCGAAAATCACATACACATAAGAATCACCATAAAAGGAATAACCCCGCACTGTGGTTGCGCCGGGCACCGACAACATGGCGGTAGTGAGCGGAAAAGTCACCTGATCCTGAACCACCTGTGGCGATTGACCCGGATAACTGGTTTTTACGATCACCTGCACATCCGACAGATCCGGAATGGCATCAACCGGCGTTTGCTTAACGGCAAATAAACCGCCTGCCACCAGCATCAAAGTGCTCAGCAGGACCAGCACACGATTGTGCAAAGACCAGGTTATGACTGCTGCTATCATGATTGTCCTCCTGGCTTAATGGTTTGCATGATCAGACATAGCGGGGGTTTGTTCACCGTGCTGCATCTCGGTCACAACAAAGTCATCCCCCACCTCAAAGGTAAAGGTGACCTGATCGCCAGCGTTAAACGCATTCAAGTCGATATCCTCGGCTATGACAAAGTCCATCGTGGCGGCGGCACGACCCCATTTTTCAATTGCGTCGCGATGGATAGTGGCGATGCGAGACTCGGCGTCTATTGCCTTGATGTGGCCCCCAACAGTCGCCGTTGGTAGGGTCGGTTCAGCCATTATATGAATGGTAGTGATTTCATATCCGGCATCCGTTTTCGTGACCTCAAAATGAAGCGACTGTCCGGTTTTAAGCGCACTGCTATCGAGCTTATCAGCCAGCTGAAAGTCCATGGTCATTTCTGGCCATTCCCACTCAGGCACAGCATCATGGGTCATGTTGATCACACTTGACTGCGCTTCATAGTGATTCACCGTACCGGCCATCCAGACCTGAGTTGGCTTTGCATCAGCACTCATACGCTTGAAATCAGAGCTTTTACTGGACTCTGAATCAATCAGAAACTGAGCCGATGTAACGACCCGATCATCCTGTTGCAGCCCCTCCAGGATCTCAGTCTGTTCCAGGCCGACCCGGCCTAAAGTCACTGCGACCGACTTAAAGCGTCCCTCGCCCAGCGCAACAACCACTCTGTCCTGCTTACCGGTGCGGATCACCGCCTCGCTCGGCACCAGCATGGTGTCTGCTTTGCTGCCCGCCTGGATCTGCACCTGAGCAAACATATTGGGTTTCAGCTCCCGCGCAGCATTGTCGAACTTGAGCCGAACCCGCAGCGTCCGGGTCGTTTCATTCAACGTCGGGTAAACATAATCTACGCTGCCCTGCCAACGCTTACCGGGCAAATAATCCAGTGTCATTACTACCGGCTGGCCTGCCTCAACCAGCGCAGTATCCCGCTCGAACACTTCGGCTTCCACCCAAACCTGATCCAGCTGAGCAATGCTCATCAGGGTATTGCCCGGATTAACGTAAAAACCTTCACGGATCTTCAGATCGGCAACTACGCCGCTCTGACGGGCATAGAAAGTAATGGTCTGGCGCACCTGACGCTGCGCTTCTAAACGGCGAATAAAGTCAGCCGACAATTGCAATGCCATTAAACGCTCCCGTGCTGCTTTGATCAGTGCTGCATTGTTGCGCTTCAGGGCGATCAGAAACTCCTCCTGAGCATTTACCAGCTGCGGTGAATAGAGCGAGTACAGAGGCTGTCCCTGCTCCACCGGCTCTCCGGCGGCTTTGATGTATAAGGTTTCTACCCAACCATCAACGCGCGGGTGAATGTGCACCAGCTTATCTTCATCATATTGTATGTAACCGACTGTCGAGATCATGTTGTACAGCGGGCCGGTCTCCACGATAGCCGTTCTCACCCCCAGGTTATTCACCACTTCAGGCGAGATAGTGACCGCCCCGGCTTCTTGCGTCTCACTCTGTGCATAAACAGGCACCAAATCCATGCCCATCGGCGATTTACCGGGCTTATCACGGCGGTAATTGCTGTCCATCGGTGCGACCCAGTAGAGTGGCTGCTTACTGTTATCTTCGCCTTGCGGCGTGTCAGACGGGGCTGTGCCTGTGGTCATCACAGCATAGCTCAGTGCACCCCCAGATAACCCAGCCAGCAATAGTTTTAGTGTGTTATTCATATGCAGCTCCTGGCTGGTAAGTCGTGAGGTAATAATTCAATCGAGCAACGGCTTTCAGCGCATCTACGTCAATTTGTTTTGCGGCCACTCTGGCATTCAACTGAGCGATCCGAGCACGTACCACTTCAGCAAAGTCGCCGCTGTCATTGGTGTAAGCAGTCAGTGCAGCTTCGGCCTGTTCATAGGTTTGCTGTAACAATTGCTCTCGATACAAAACCTGACGCTCAGACAGGCGCCTCAGCTGGCTTGCTTCTTTTTCAACCTGACCTGACAAGTCTCTGAGCAACAACAGCTTGTCCGTTTTGATCGCTTCCTGATCAGCCTGTGAGGCACTCAGCCACTGATCCTGACGATTAGCGGTAAACAAAGGCACATCGACGCTTACCCCCACTGAAAAGAAATCTGCCCGACTGCTGCCATCGGGCATATCACTGCGATGACCATAACTGGCGTTCACGCCCCACTGCGGTTTATATTGCTGACGGGCAATCGCGACACCTTTAGCGGCGACCTCAATACGCACGTCCTGCGCCAACACCACTGGGTGACTGGTTAGCCGGTTCAGCAACCGCTGCGGATCCGGTTTGCCTTGCACAAACAGCGTTGGAACCGCAACCTGAAGTGATGGAAGCCCCTCTGCTAACCGGGTATCCGACCAGACAGTTTGTGTCTGGCCGCTTTGTAGCCAGGACATCAGCTGAGCACGAGCTGCATCGCGTTTTTGATACTCGACATTGAGACGATCATCCAGCTGCACCAGCTCCAGCTGAGCGCGGATCACATCCTGTTGACGGGTACGCCCCACGGCATTGGCATAGCTGGCCTTGCTCACATCAACCAGTTGCTCAAAAAGTGCTTTATCCTGCTCAATCAAAGCGATGGTGCGTTCTGCGAGGTACGTATCGAGCCATAATTGACTTACCTGAGCGCGGATCTGCGCAGTGCGGTCGGCGCGCAGCAAGGCATATTCGCTACTGGCAATCGTCAGCTGCTGACGTTTCAGTGCCAACTCGTCACCCCGGCCAAACTGCTGACTCACGCCCACTTTGAGCTGCGTCATCGCTTCACGGTCATGCTGCCAGCCATCCACAGGCAGATTCATCATAGATAAGGCCACTTTGGGATCCGGTAATGTACCGGCCGCAATGCTTTGCGCTTGTGTTGCGCGCTGCTGGTAATGTTGCTTTTGTAATATCGGATCCTGTTCCGTTGCCAGCTCAATTGCTTTTTGCAATGACAGTCGTTCTGACGCCTGTACGGCAGTGACACTCAATGTCAGTGCGCTTAACAGTGTCAAACTGACTAACCGGATAATAAAAGGTTGCATCAAAACTGCTCCTTATAAGCATTCACCTGCGCATAGATCTGGTGGCTGCCGTCTTTCATCAAAAGTAAAACCTGATACGGCATGAAGCGGCCGTCCACTTCCATACCCGGCGATCCCAGCGGCATGGCTGGCACAGCAAGGCCGATGGCGTCTTTGTGGGGATTGGCTAAAAATTGTTGAATAAACCTGGCGGGGACATGCCCTTCAAATACCCAGCCATCGTGACTGACAGCGGTATGACATGAACGATAACGTGCAGCTATCCCATACCGTGACTTAATTGCGCTGAGCGATGCCAGTTCCTGCCCTTGTGCGTTTACACCTTGCTCAAGCAGGTGCGACAGCCATTTTTTACAACACCCACAGGTCGGCGTTTTATACACAGTTAAAGCCTGCTCCGGGCTGCTCTGAGCGTAACTACTCAGGCTCAGCAACCAAAACAAACAGGCACTCAGAAATAGAAAATATTTATTGGTAGTAAAAGACACACTTGCCTCCGTCTCCTTCTGGCCCACAGCAACTCGATATGGCATGTCCGGGTCAGAATCAATGTAAACATCACACTGCAAAATGCAGTGAAATCATCAAAAGAAGTTGGATAAACAGGCTCAGATGCCGAATTTCAGACGCACTTCACCTGAGTCAGGCAAAAATGGGGGGACGATAAAGAGATCGAGCGACAGCAACCGGGGGTTGGTTTTCCTGCCATAAAGCAGCCGTATAGCTAAGGTCTGTTGCCAGAAAGAATTCAGCCACAGGCAACAGTTGAGCGCTACCACAGGCATGAGTCAGGCATACACACTCACTGTCATCGTCACAGCAATCCATTGCGTGCTGCGAATGGCTCATCATATTTGACTCACTGTGCGACATGACGTGATTGTCCATTGACGTGTGCTGATGTGTCATCATGGTCCCTGGCATATCGTGGCCCTGCATATGTGCTTCACACGCCATCACAGCATTCGCCATGCCTTGCACAACAAAGGCAAACAAAGCGAGTATCATCAGTAATGTTGCGGTGAATTTATTCATAAGGCCCTCAGGGTAACGGGTCAGATTCTCACATAAACAACAAAAAAAGGAAAGCACACGCATAATAATGGCGATAAATTGCCTATACTGGTTGTGACGGTGGTTTTTGGGTAGTCAGTTTGTGTGGTTGGGTAGTCAGTTTGTGTGGATAATACAAAGCCTTCTTTTTTTACTTGTCGTTGTGCAGCTTTTCTCGCCCGTCAGGGCACAGCAAATCAGCAAAGACGCGACGCCCCCGGAGCTTCACATCACCCTCCCTGTCCGCCAGGTTAAGCTGCAAAAGTACATCAGTGAGCTGCTGCACGTCTCGCTGGCAGACCTTGGCTATAACCTGACGCTCACCATGACTCCTAACCCTTTGTATAAACGTGAATCCCGATTACTAAACAGTGGCCAAATCACCATGATAATGCGGCTGGCAACACCGCAACGCGACGCCACATTTCACAAAATTAATGTGCCACTGACACAAAGCTTGATTGGCAAAAGGCTGCTATTGATCCATCAGCGTACCCAGTCACGCTTTGATGCTGTGCAATCACTGGACTCCTTTCGGGACAGTAAATTAGTCGGGGTCTTTGCGCCCGGCTGGTATGACGCGCAGATCTGGCAGGCCAATCAGCTGCCTTACATCGAAAGTGCCAGCGACCATGGCACGATAGTGCGTATGCTCACAGGCGGCAATCGGGGCTTTGATTACTTTTCACGAGGCATCAATGAAATAGATGATTACCCACTGAGTGATGGTTTGATCATCGAACCTAATCTGGTACTCAGCTACCCGCTGGATTTTCATTTTTATCTGCACCCGCAAAACAAAGCCCATATTTCCATTCTCACCCGAGCACTGGAACGTGCACAAAGGAATGGATTGCAAACCCGCCTAATGCGCAAGCATTTTGGTTACTTACAACAACGCCACCGCTTGTCGGAACGACGCGTTATTCACCTCACACTACCCGCCGCTGCTCAGGCCGTACAGCAGCCTCTGCCAGCGCACTAAGCTTTTAAGCTATCTACACTGAGTGCTGTAAACTACACCTAACTCATTGAATAAATTATTTGCGTTATCTCAGGGTAATTCTCAAATAGCTAAGCTAAAATAGCGTTAAATTTTATTTGGAGTATCTTTTCAATGAGTATTCATGTAATCAAACACCCACTTGTACAGCATAAACTTGGCCTGATGCGCGAGCATGGGATCAGCACAAAGAGCTTTCGCGAGTTATGTCAGGAAGTGGGCACTTTGCTGACCTATGAGGCAACCAAAGACATCCCATTGGAAGATATTACCATCAAAGGCTGGCAGGGTGATGATCTCACAGTGCAGCACATCAAGGGCAAGAAAATCACCGTTGTGCCTATCCTGCGTGCAGGACTGGGGATGATGGAAGGCGTGATGCAGTTGATCCCAAGTGCTAAGGTCAGTGTGGTCGGACTGCAACGCAACGAAGAAACACTCGAGCCTGTGCCCTACTTTGAAAAGCTAGTTGGTAACATCGAAGAGCGCATGGGCCTGGTGATTGACCCTATGCTGGCCACTGGTGGCTCAATGATTGCCACAATCGACATGTTAAAGAAAGCGGGCTGTAAAGAGATCAAAGTGATTGTGCTGGTCGCCGCGCCTGAAGGGGTGGAAAAAACCCTGGCGGCGCACCCTGATGTCGAGATCTTCACCGCCTCGTTGGACAGTCACCTGAATGAAAAAGGTTACATAGTGCCTGGGCTAGGCGACGCCGGTGACAAAATTTTTGGCACTGTGTAGGACGCCCTGAATGTCCAACAAACCCCTTAATTCTCTGACATCGCTCAAGACCATACTGAGCGGTGCTCAGATGCTCTTTGTAGCCTTTGGGGCACTCGTGCTGGTGCCACTGCTGACCGGCCTGGACCCCAATGTCGCGCTGTTTACTGCGGGCCTCGGTACTTTGGTGTTTCAGTTTGTCACCCGCGGACAAGTGCCGGTCTTTCTGGCTTCTTCCTTTGCCTTTATCGCTCCAATCATTGCCAGCGTACAGGTATGGGGGATCCCCGCCACTATGGGTGGGCTCATGGCAGCCGGGTTTGCCTATATCCTGTTGAGCTTGCTGGTACGCTTTAAAGGTGCCGATATTCTGCATAAGATCTTACCCCCCGTGGTAGTTGGCCCGGTCATTATGGTCATCGGACTGGCCCTTGCGCCGGTTGCGGTGAACATGGCCATGGGTAAAAGTGGTGACGGCAGTGCTCAGCTAGTTGCTTACGATCAGGCATTGATCATTTCATTGTCCTCACTGATAGTCACCTTAATCGTGGCAGTGACAGCCAAAGGGATTTTCCGCCTGATCCCGATTCTGGCGGGTATCATCACAGGTTACGGCTTATCTCTGGCATTTGGTATCGTACAATTTGATGCGGTACACAATGCCAGCTGGCTGGCCGTCCCTGCCTTTGTCTGGCCAGAGTTTTACTGGCCGGCCATTCTGTTTATGGTGCCTGTGGCCATTGCCCCGGCGATTGAACATATCGGCGATATGATGGCGATCAGTAACGTAACAGGCAAAGATTACCTCGAAAAACCCGGCTTGCACCGCACTTTGCTGGGAGATGGCCTGGCTACCTCAACGGCTTCTTTGTTTGGTGGCCCACCCAATACCACCTACTCAGAAGTAACCGGCGCCGTTATGCTGACCCGTAACTTCAACCCTCAGGTAATGACCTGGACAGCGGTGATTGCCATCGTGCTGGCATTTGTCGGTAAGATGGGCGCTGGCTTGCAAACCATTCCAACGCCTGTGATGGGTGGGATCATGACCCTGTTGTTTGGCTCAATCGCGGTGGTCGGTTTAAACACTTTAGTGAAATCAGAAACCGACCTCAGTGCCCCCCGCAACCTCAGCATTATTGCACTGATATTGGTATTTGGTATTGGAGGAATGCAGCTTGGCAGCACCGAGTTTAGCCTGCAAGGGGTGAGCTTGTGTGCCATTTTGGGCATTGTGCTTAATTTGCTACTACCCAACCCTAAACAAGAAGCCTAACTTAAGTTGATAAAAATGCTCAGCATATTGTAATAGTCTACAGTGCTGAGCATTTTTAAATAAAGAAATAAAATAAATAGCTATCTATTCACCCAATATGCTGTATAGTAATTGACAGCTCAAACAGCTGAGCTATTAATGAATATTTAGTACAAGCTTTCCCAGTTTCTTTTCGATTTACTTCGTCATATTTACCCTGCGATATCTTTTCCTTCATTACAGATTTAGTAGCTTCATTTTAAATTTTTTCGATTATATCGAGGTATATATGTCTAATAAAACAACTGGTTCAGTAAAATGGTTTAACGAATCTAAAGGCTTTGGCTTTATCACACCAGACAATGGCGGCACAGATGTTTTTGTACACTTCCGCGCAATTGAAGGTGATGGTTTTAAGACTCTGGTTGAAGGACAAAAAGTTGCTTTCAATTCAGAACAGGGCGCCAAAGGCCCACAAGCTGCCAACGTCACCGTAGCTTAATCTAATAATAAAGAGATATGGTGTGTAAAACGCATATCTCTTTATTGACCCCCAGTAAAATAAGTCAAAAATTTTTTACCTATTTCTGAACCTTCCATATAGAAAACCGGCATACAAAGTTAATCGTTATTACAGCATTATCAATTTGACAGGCCCGTATTTCTCATAAAACCCATCTATCAAATTGAGAGTAGCATGCGAAAATCATCAAAAAAGACAGCGAGTAAAGGACGAAAAGTAAGTTTTGAAGAAAAACTTGAAAGAATGGTGAATGAATACCGCCAGGAAAAAGAGAGCCTTGAATTATTAAGTACAGAGACATCTGAATATCAAAGTCAGCTTGAGAAGTGTAATCGGCTTTTTGCCAATGTAGAGCGCTTTGTTGGCCGAAATCGCTAACTTACTTGCTCTTGATTAGGCTTTACTACGCACTGAAGTTTGAGCTTAGATGAAAATGGAGAGCATTCTGAGCCTGCCACTGACTAGCCAAAAGATTTTCTGACCCGCTCTTCAAACTCCATTTCTTGATCGCGAAATGACTTAAGCAACTTATAACTGAGCGGCAGCCGTCGATGAGGCCGTGTCGTTTTTACCTTGCGATAACTCGGATGTTTGGAGAGATCAATCACGCCCATGGACCAACGCGAAAAATTACGCTTTGGCAGGTCATTAATGATCAACGCGACCACTTCGGTATGCCTTGGATCTTGTTGAATATTCTTATACAAACGCTCAACATGATCTCTTTCACCTTCAATCACTTGCATGAAGTGATGTCCATCATAAAGTAACATACCGGAAATGCCATTGAGCTGATTAGTCGATTTGCAAAAACGATTTAACTCAATCAACTGCTCATCAGACAGAGGTGCCGATACAGTACTGACATAAATAAGCTCTATCAAGGCCATGGAAACCCCCCTTGTTCACCCTGAAGATAAGCATAGTCGAACGCAGTTATTGCGCAAAACCAATCAATGGAACAAAAGGGCTGGCCTGAACACCTTATATGTATCAATAATTTAAACTTCAGTTGGCCGGACACAGCTGCCAGGACGCTATAGGCCCAATCCGCCAGCCTGCTTAATTTGCGCTTGCGATGAATATACGTTGTGGAGCTGTGGGGAGGACAACGGGGCCAGGTTCACCCGGCCTCGTCAGTATAGAAAGGCGTGCTCAGCGTGCTAAATTAAAAACTCGCAATCAGTCTGTCTGCTAACACAAAATACTGATTAAGGTGCTTTTTAGTCTGCTCTTTACGGTTTCTTTCTGAATTAAGGTGGATGTTTTCTACCACAACCGCAAGATCATCTGCGAGCTTTTTGTTGTCGCCGATAAGGTTAAATGTGAAAAATTCAACGCTTTTCTCAAGCGTATACGTGATCACATGGATCTGTTGTAGTTCAGCCTCATCCAGATCTCGTTTGCTTCTAATTTCTGAGGTTTTTTCAATGAAAATCTTTCTTGCATCTTCGATGGAAGTCACGTCTGCCACTTTAAGGTGTTGAATAGATTTTTCGCCCGATTCATCACTCGCTTGTACCGTTGTTGAAAAAACAGCAGCCATAAGTAATACAATTAAAGTTCTCATTTTATCTCTCTATTGTTGAAGTATAAGGGTCAATAGGGCGGTTTTTAATTGTTGGGTACTGATAAAACCGGCAACTGGAGGTGTATTTTAACAATCCCTGAGCCTCTTTAAAAGTTGTCGGGATTGCACCTGATAGCCAGCGCGCGTTGCGATATTAAAACGTCACAGGCCAAAAACCGCTTTGCTCTGATCTTACTAGACGTTCAATACTGGAAAAAATTTATCATTTTCTCAAAAATCGCCGATTATTGAATTTGAGCCCGCCTCAGATAAAGGTTTGAGCTCACCTTACTGACATAATGATCTGAGTGAAAACAGCATTGGTACCTGCTGGCTAAGGTACACGTTAAGCGAGCAAAGAGGAGATTGAATTAACCCACCATACGCTCAAGTCCAAACACTGCTTCTAACTTCAGCATGGTTCTTTGAATCTCAGCTATAAAAAAACCCCTGACCTATTCGGTCGGGGTTATAAAAAGTGGGTCCAGTGGGCGGACTCTTAACTTGCATCAGTGCCACGCCCGGCGTGGGGCTCAAGTCCGACACCACACTAGGCTAAACATTAAAATTCAGGCATAAAAAAACCCTGACCTATTCGGCCAGGGTTATAAAAAGTGGGTCCAGTGGTCGGACTCTTAACTTGCATCAGTGCCACGCCCGGCGTGGCGCTCAAGTCCGACACCACACCATGAAATATTAAAATTTAGGCATAAAAAAACCCAGCTAAAAAGCAGGGTTATAAAAAGTGGTACCCGTGAGCGGACTCTTAACTTGCATCAGTGCCACGCCCGGCGTGGGGCTCAAGTCTGACACCACATTGCTTCAGTATGTTACCTTGAATTTCAGGTATAAAAAACCCAGCTAAAAAGCTGGGTTATAAAAAGTGGGTCCAGTGGGCGGACTCTTAACTTGCATCAGTACCACGCCATGCGTGGGGCTCAAGTCCTACACCACACTCAACAAAACATTAAAATTCAGACATAAAAAAACCCCGACCTATTCGGTCGGGGTTATAAAAAGTGGTACCAGTGGGCGGACTCTTAACTTGCATCAGTGCCACGCCCGGCGTGGGGCTCAAGTCCGACTCCACTTTGCTTCGCTAAAAAATAATATACTGAAAAACAGGCATAAAAAAACCCCGACCTAATCGGTCAGGGTTATAAAAAGTGGTACCCGTGAGCGGACTCTTAACTTGCATCAGTGCCACGCCCGGCGTGGCGCTCAAGTCCGACACCACACCATGAAATATTAAAATTTAGGCATAAAAAAACCCAGCTAAAAAGCTGGGTTATAAAAAGTGGTACCCGTGAGCGGACTCTTAACTTGCATCAGTGCCACGCCCGGCGTGGGGCTCAAGTCCGACTCCACTTTGCTTCGCTAAAAAATAATATACTGAAAAACAGGCATAAAAAAACCCCGACCTAATCGGTCAGGGTTATAAAAAGTGGTACCCGTGAGCGGACTCTTAACTTGCATCAGTGCCACGCCCGGCGTGGGGCTCAAGTCCGACTCCACTTTGCTTCGCTAAAAAATAATATACTGAAAAACAGGCATAAAAAAACCCCGACCTAATCGGTCAGGGTTATAAAAAGTGGTACCCGTGAGCGGACTCTTAACTTGCATCAGTGCCACGCCCGGCGTGGGGCTCAAGTCCGACTCCACTTTGCTTCGCTAAAAAATAATATACTGAAAAACAGGCATAAAAAAACCCCGACCTAATCGGTCAGGGTTATAAAAAGTGGTACCCGTGAGCGGACTCTTAACTTGCATCAGTGCCACGCCCGGCGTGGGGCTCAAGTCCGACTCCACTTTGCTTCGCTAAAAAATAATATACTGAAAAACAGGCATAAAAAAACCCCGACCTAATCGGTCAGGGTTATAAAAAGTGGTACCCGTGAGCGGACTCTTAACTTGCATCAGTGCCACGCCCGGCGTGGGGCTCAAGTCCGACTCCACTTTGCTTCGCTAAAAAATAATATACTGAAAAACAGGCATAAAAAAACCCCGACCTAATCGGTCAGGGTTATAAAAAGTGGTACCCGTGAGCGGACTCTTAACTTGCATCAGTGCCACGCCCGGCGTGGGGCTCAAGTCCTACACCACACTCAACAAAACATTAAAATTCAGACATAAAAAAACCCCGACCTATTCGGTCAGGGTTATAAAAAGTGGTACCAGTGGGCGGACTTGAACCGCCACGCCCGAAGGCAACGGATTTTGAATCCGTCATGTCTACCAATTCCATCACACTGGCATAATTTTTCTTTAATCTTCTAACCAAGAGAAAATAAAGAAAAACCACTTTGAGCTTAGGCTTTGTTTTATATGCCTTCGTCTCTATGCCCAGCATTATACAAATTGGCGGGAGGGTAGCAAGCATTTTTTACAAAACGTCGTTTAAGTGCTTGGTAAATGAACAGTCGCTTAAAACTAGTCGGGTTTTTTAGTGTTAGATTAAAAATCAGGTAGAATAAGTCATATTTCGGCTTTAATGAGTGAACTAAATGGCTTCGTTTCCCCGTGCGGGCTTAACCCGTCGTCTTGCATCTCTGATCTATGATGGTCTGGTCGTGATTGCATTTGCAATGCTCTCTATGGTGGTTTTTTTATTGGTAATTGAAGGCTTTATCTCTTTAGGCTGGATCTCACAAGGAAACCATGAAGACGTATCAGCGCTGATCCAGGCCTCTCCCCTGTTGTCATTTTTCCGGGGATTTGTGCTGATTGCCGTATCTGTGCTGTTTTTTGCTTACTTTTGGGTTAAAAGCGGTCAAACCATCGGCATGCGTGCCTGGCGGCTAAAAGTACAAACACCAGATGGTGAGTTGCTCAGCTGGCCAAGAGCCAGTGCACGGGCCTTATGTGCGTTGCTAGGGCTGGGCAATCTGCTGGTACTGATCGACTTTAAACACAAACGCGCACTGCAAGATATGATTTGTGGGACTGAAGTGGTGGTGCTGAGCAAAGAAGAGAACAAACGCATTTACGACAGCCTGGATTAAAAAGGTCGTTGCATTGCAACAAAAAAGCCTGACTGAGTCAGGCTTTTTTGTTTTCATCCTCTTTCTTACCCGCGTTGACGGTTAAGCAGATAAAACGCTGTGGCGGTAAATAAGACGCTGGGCATCACAGCCCCTACGACCGGCGGGATCTGATACACCATAACGATTGGACCGAAAATCTCGTTGCTCAGGTGGAAGATAAGCCCGGTGATCACCCCCATGATAATACGCGCCCCCATACTCACAGAGCGCAGTGGCCCAAAGATAAAAGACAAGGCGACCAGCAGCATCACCGCAATCGTCACCGGTTGCATCACTTTACGCCACAGTGCCAGTTCATAGTTACTGGTGTCCTGCTCATTTTGCTTCAGATACTGCAAATACGACCACAAACCAGAGAAAGACAATGCGTCTGGCTCTACCGAAGCCACGTCCAGCCGATCCAACGTCAGCTGTGATGCATAATTGAGTGTCTGAGCGTATTGTGTACTGATCTGTTGCTCTTCAATGGTCACTTCCTCAATGGCTTTCAGCTGCCAACCGTCATCAGTCGCAGTACCAGACTTAGCACGGGTGATTTTCAGCAGATTAAGATCATCATCAAAGTGGTAAATATTGATATTTTGCAGATTGCCGGATTTTTCGATGTTGGCAATATTAATAAAATTACTGCCATCTTTGGCCCACACGCCCTGCTGCGCCTCGAACACCTCACCACCATTAATTGCCTGATTACGCAGTTGTTTGGCTGTTTGTTCTGCCTGTGGTGCACCCCACTCGCCCAATGCCATCATGCATAATGCCAGCACAATCGCCGATTTCATCACCGACCCGATGATCTGTAATCGCGACATCCCCGCAGCCTGCATCACCACCAGTTCGCTGCTCGAAGCCAAAGCCCCCAGCCCGGTCAGGCCACCAATCAGCGCCGCCATTGGGAAGAACACCACAATATCACTGGGCATGCTGTACAGAGTGAACAACAACGCATCCATGACATCATAGGTGCCGCGACCCACAGAGCGTAACTGCTCAATAAATTTGATTAAGGTATTGATGCCCACAAACACCAACAAGGCAAAGCCCGTGGTTTGTAAAATGCTGCGCCCGAGATACCAATCCAGGGTTTTCATCATTGCTGTGGCTCCCGTTTTAACAGCATGGCACGCACCCAGACACCAAAAGGCCGGCCTTTGGCTATCAGGTAAGCACCAATAAATAACACACACAAGTGGATCCACCACAAGCCAACCGAGGTTGGTACCTTGCCTTCAGCGACCAGATATTTACCCGCATTGAGCATGATAAAGTAACCCAGATAGATACAAATCGCCGGAACCAGTTTGGCAAACTTACCCTGTCTGGGATTCACCACACTCAGCGGAACCGCCAGTAAGGTCAGCAAAATAATAGAAATTGGCACAGATAAACGTAGCTGGAACTGGGCAATGGCCTCGGGGGTGCCCATTTGCAGCAGACTGGACGAGGGCAAGTCTTCAAGCTTACGACGCCGCTGTTCAATTTCCTGCTCACGGATCTGCACCTGATAACTGCTAAACTCAGTTTTGTTCAGCGCCTGACTGAAACCGTCGGTTTCGAATCGTTTCCCTTCACTGAGCACCAGCTGCTGCTCACCGGTGCCTTCTTCAACGACCCGACCATTCTGAGCAAACACGATACGTGCCGCCTGATTTGAATCGCGATCAGGTAACTGAGCCACAAACACACGATTTAGCTCTTTGCCCTGATCACTGGTGTTGTGGACAAATACCACTGCCTTTTCATTGCCCGTTTGCTGGAAGCGCCCGGCCCGGATCTGGCTGAGCCCCGATTCTGCATTGGCTTGTTCGCGCAGCTGATTTTCTTTTTCACCTGCCCAGGGCGCCAGATATAAGCTCAGCACCGCGGCCATCAGCGCAATCACAAAACTGGAGACCAAAGTCACGCGCACGACATACCACTCACTGACACCGCACGCCTTGAGTACCGTCATTTCACTGTCAGCATAGACCCGGCTATAGGCGAGGATAATGCCCAAAAATAAGCTTAATGGCAGGATATACACCGCCAGTTTAGGTAAATTTAGGGCCAGAAAAGACATAACAAGTTTTCCCGGAATGCTGCCACCTGAGGCCTCAGCCAGGATCCGGACAAACTTCTGCGAGATGAAGATGGTCATAAGGGTCATAAAAACGGCGACCTGAGATTTTAATATCTCAGCAGTCAGATATCGAAAAATAAGCAATGTCCGCCCCTATAAAACGTCTCATTTCACTGGAATAGTAGGAAATTTTGAGTAAACTGGTTATTTTAATCACTTTATTATATGCCATCGGATCCAAATATCCTACTAAAGCAACAGGCTAAAGCGCCAAATGCACGCGTCAATTAGCCGTTTTTTAGTTCAGCACCTAGAAATGGAGTGGCTGAGGCATAAAAAGTTCAAAAAAGACAGCACATTGACTCAGGAGTCGCAATGGAATTCAGCGTAAAAAGTGGTAGCCCAGAAAAACAACGCAGTGCGTGTATTGTTGTCGGCGTATACGAACCACGCCGCCTTTCACCCGTCGGGGAGCAGCTGGATAAAATCAGCGAAGGGTATATTTCTAACCTGCTGCGCCGCGGAGACCTAGAAGGTAAACCCGGCCAGGTGCTTTTACTTCACCATGTACCAAACGTATTGAGTGAACGTGTGCTACTTGTGGGCTGTGGTAAAGAGCGTGAGCTAGACGACAAACAATACAAACAGATCATCGCCAAAACCATCAGCACCTTAAATGACACAGGTTCAATGGAAGCCGTTTGCTTCCTGACTGAACAACACGTTAAAGGACGCGATACTTACTGGAAAGTTCGCCAGGCAGTAGAAACCACTCAGGACAGCCTTTACACCTTTAACCAGCTGAAAAGCAAAAAGAGCGAAGCACGTCGTCCACTACGTAAAATTGTTTTCAACGTACCGACACGCCGTGAATTGCCGATTGGCGAGAGCGCCATCGAGCATGGACTGGCCATCGCAGCCGGTGCCACTTTATGTAAAGACGTGGCAAACATGCCGCCAAACATCTGCAATCCTCGCTACTTAGGTGAGCAGGCTCAGGCATTAGCCGATGAATTCGACAACGTCACGGTTAATCTGGTTGGCGAAAAAGAAATGGAAGAGCTGGGTATGCACTCATATCTGGCGGTTGGTCGCGGTAGTGACAACGAATCCGTGATGTCGGTGATCCACTATAACGGTGCCCCGCAAAAGCAAGCGCCTATCGTGTTCGTCGGTAAAGGCCTGACATTTGATTCGGGCGGTATTTCTATCAAACCAGGCGAAGGCATGGACGAGATGAAATACGACATGGGTGGCGCCGCCGGCGTTCTGGGCCTGATGCGCGCCGTCGTGCAAATGCAGCTGCCACTGAACGTTATCGGCGTGCTGGCTGGCTGTGAAAACATGCCGAGCAGCAATGCTTATCGCCCGGGTGACATCCTGACCACTATGTCTGGTCAGACAGTTGAAGTACTCAATACCGATGCAGAAGGCCGACTGGTCCTGTGTGATGCACTAACCTATGTTGAAGCGTTTGAGCCAGAAGTGGTCGTTGACGTGGCAACCCTGACCGGTGCGTGTATTATCGCCCTGGGCCATCATGCAACCGGTTTGTTGTCGAACCACAACCCGCTGGCGCATGACTTGTTAAAAGCGTCTGAGCAAAGTGGTGATCGCGCATGGCAGCTGCCTTTATGGGATGACTATCAGGAACAACTGAAGAGCCCGTTTGCCGACTTCACCAACCTGGGTGGCCGCCCTGCCGGAACGATTACCGCCGCCTGCTTCTTGTCTAAATTCACCAAGAAGTACAACTGGGCACACCTGGACATCGCAGGAACAGCCTGGCGCAGTGGTGCCAATAAAGGTGCAACCGGTCGTCCGGTCCCTATGTTAATGCAATACCTGCTTAACCGCGTGGACGTGACTGAGCAACCTCAGGACTAATTCATGCTGTGACAGCCGATGTCACGCACCACGTTGATTGATGATAGCCGTATTCTGTGTCAGAATGCGGCTTTATTTTGAACGCTGTGTCATTTAAAGGCTTTCCCCTTGTGACAAGGCGTTTCGCTAGCTAGAAAACCACATGTCATGACCATCAACGCACGCTTTTTTGTATTAAAGCAGAACAATGAGCCGGGCAAACCAGTGCCGGCTCATTTTGATCTCGCCGCACGCAGCGCCGCAAAGCTGTACCGCGCCGGACAACGTGTCTTTATTTACGTAGACAGCGTTGAAGATGCCCATGCGGTTGACGAGCACTTGTGGTGTTTTGAGGCCGACAGCTTTGTGCCTCACAACCTGCAAGGCGAAGGCCCCAAAGGGGGCGCACCGGTCGAGATCGGCCAGATGCCACCAGTTGGCAGACGCACCATTTTGATTAATCTGGCACAACAGCTGCCGGATTTTGTGCGCCGATTCGACAAGATCTACGATTTTGTGCCGGTTGAAAGCAATGCCAAACACGCGGCACGCCAGCGGTTCATGCAATTGCGTCAACTCGGCGCTGAAATTTCAACCAAAGAAATTGACAACTAAAGTATTTTTTAAGGTTCTGTGTAATGGATAAAACCTATAATCCGCAAGATATCGAACAGTCTTTGTACCAAGGCTGGGAAGAGAATGGCTACTTTAAGCCATCAGGTCAGGGCGATGCCTATTCGATCATGATCCCACCACCGAATGTCACGGGTAGCCTACACATGGGCCACGCCTTCCAGGACACCATCATGGACACCCTGATCCGCTACCAGCGAATGCAGGGCAAAAATACTTTATGGCAGGTGGGAACAGACCACGCAGGTATCGCAACCCAAATGGTTGTTGAGCGTAAGCTGGCCGCTGAAGAAAGCAAAACCCGTCACGACCTGGGCCGCGAAGAGTTTATCAACCGTATCTGGCAATGGAAAAACGAGTCAGGTGGCACCATCACCAAGCAGCTTCGTCGCCTGGGTGCATCGGTAGACTGGGATCGTGAGCGCTTTACTATGGACGACGGTCTGTCTGAAGCGGTGAAAGAAGTCTTTGTTCGTTTATATAAAGACGATCTGATCTACCGCGGTAAGCGTCTGGTTAACTGGGATCCAAAACTACACACCGCAATTTCTGATCTGGAAGTAGAAAACAAAGACAAGCAGGGCCACATGTGGAACCTGCGTTACCCGCTGGC
This sequence comes from Pseudoalteromonas rubra, assembly GCF_000238295.3. Classification (NCBI taxonomy): domain Bacteria; kingdom Pseudomonadati; phylum Pseudomonadota; class Gammaproteobacteria; order Alteromonadales; family Pseudoalteromonadaceae; genus Pseudoalteromonas; species Pseudoalteromonas rubra. The sequence continues at coordinate 366,158 of NZ_AHCD03000020.1, read as the reverse complement.
TGATGGTGTTAAAACCAAAGACGGCAAAGACTACATTGTAGTGGCAACAACGCGTCCGGAAACCATGCTGGGCGACACCGGTGTGGCAGTCAACCCGGATGATGAGCGTTATCAGGACTTGATCGGCAAAGAGATCTTATTGCCAATCGTCAACCGTCGTATTCCAATCGTTGCCGATGAACACGCAGACATGGAAAAAGGCACTGGTTGTGTGAAGATCACACCAGCACACGACTTCAACGATAACGAAGTTGGTAAGCGTCATCAGCTGCCCATGATCAACGTCTTCAACAAAGATGCGGCGATTTTGAGCGAAGGCGAAACCTTCACCTTTGATGGCAAGCCACTGGAGCTGGATGCGCCATTGCCTGAGCGCTTCCATGGTCTTGATCGTTTCGATGCCCGCAAACTGATTGTTGATGAGTTTGAACAAGCTGGCCTGCTGGAAAAAATCGACGACCACAGCCTGACTGTCCCTTATGGCGACCGCTCTGGTGTGGTCATTGAGCCACTTTTGACTGACCAATGGTATGTACGCGTTGCACCACTGGCTGAGCCGGCAATTAAAGCCGTAGAAAACGGTGACATCCAGTTCGTGCCTAAACAGTACGAAAACATGTACTTCTCCTGGATGCGCGATATTCAGGACTGGTGTATTTCTCGTCAGCTATGGTGGGGACACCGTATCCCGGCCTGGTACGACAACGAAGGTAATGTTTACGTTGGTCGCGATGAAGCCGAAGTACGCCGCGACAACAACCTGGCCGACGACGTTGTTCTGAGCCAGGACGATGATGTACTGGATACCTGGTTCTCTTCTGCACTGTGGACCTTCTCAACCCAAGGCTGGCCAGAAAATACTGACGATCTGAAGATGTTCCACCCGTCAGATACGCTGGTGACTGGTTTTGACATCATTTTCTTCTGGGTTGCCCGTATGATCATGATGACACTGCACTTTGTGAAAGACGACCAAGGCAAACCTCAGGTGCCATTTAAAACCGTTTACGTAACCGGTCTGATCCGTGACGAAAATGGCGACAAGATGTCTAAGTCAAAAGGTAATGTACTGGATCCGCTGGACATGATCGATGGTATCGATCTGGAAAGCCTGGTTCAGAAGCGTACCGGCAACATGATGCAGCCACAGCTGGCCGCAAAGATTGAAAAGAACACCCGTAAGACTTTTGCTGATGGCATTGAAGCACACGGCACCGATGCGCTGCGCTTTACCCTGGCTGCTATGGCCTCAACCGGTCGTGATATCAACTGGGATATGAACCGTCTGGAAGGGTATCGTAACTTCTGTAACAAGCTGTGGAACGCCAGCCGTTACGTGCTGATGAACACCGAAGAGCAGGATTGTGGTTTCAACGGTGGCGAGATGCAGGTGTCTCTGGCAGATCGATGGATTTTGGGTCAGTTCCAGAACACAGTGAAAACCTTCACGGAGCACCTGGACAACTACCGCTTTGATCTGGCCGCGAACACCATTTACGAGTTCACCTGGAACCAGTTCTGTGACTGGTACCTGGAGCTGACTAAGCCAATTCTGTTCAAGGGCAACGAAGCCCAGCAACGTGGTACACGTCACACCCTGATCACGGTTCTGGAAGGCCTGCTACGTCTGATGCACCCGCTGATGCCTTATATCACAGAAACCATCTGGCAGCGTGTTGCACCACTGGCTGGTATCGAAGCAAACACCATCATGCTGCAGCGCTTCCCACAGTTTGATGCCGAACAGGTAGATACACAAGCAATGGAAGACCTGGAGTGGGTTAAACAGTTCATTCTGGCTATCCGTAACATTCGCGGTGAGATGGACATCAGTCCAAGCAAACCACTTAGCGTGTTGCTGGCCAATGTGTCTGAGCAGGATCAACGCCGTCTTGACAACAACCAGGCGTTCCTGAGCTCACTGGCTAAACTGGAAGACATCAAGGTACTGGCAAGCAAAGACGATGCCCCGGCATCCGCTACCGCCTTTATTGGCGACCTTGAGATCATGATCCCTATGGCGGGTCTGATTGATGTCGAAGCCGAAATGGCCCGTATCGCCAAGCAGCTGGAAAAAGCGGAAAAAGGCCTGGCACAGGTTGAGAAAAAGCTGGCAAACGAGAAGTTCGTCAACAACGCTCCTGCTGCGGTACTCGATAAAGAAAAGGCCAAACTGGCCGAGTACAGCGACGCCAAAGCCAAGTTGCTTGAGCAAAAAGCGAAAATCGAAAGCCTGTAAAATTTAAACCTGAGTCAGTTATCTGGCTCAGAGTTAAGTCTCAAAAAGAAGCCGCTAAGCGGCTTTTTTTTTACAACCCATAATGAGTGTTGCTTACGTAATCATATCGGCTCACGGCTCTGAAGAGGTCGAAAAACGCGCTAACACCTGATATAGATTACTCATATCTATAGGCTTGCCAACATGTGCCACAAATCCCTGTGCCAAATACCCTTTCACATCTTCGGTCATCACATTCGCAGTCAGTGCAATAACAGGAATGTCCGCATGACTCTTGCTAATTTGACGCTGCGCTTCGTTGCCATCCATTTCTGGCATGTGAATATCCATCAGTATTAAATCAAAGTGAGTGTGCATTACCGCGTCGACAGCCTGAGTGCCATTTTCGACAATTGTCAGTGCTGCCTGTGTACTTTTTAAAATTGCCTTGATCAACATTTGGTTAATCTTATTATCCTCGGCAACTAAAATGTGTTTCCCCGTCAAATCTGGCGGCGATAACGATTCACTTTTTTGGCCACTCGATTTAAGTACTGTTTTCTCCAGGGGTAATACAACCTTAATTTGGGTGCCCTCTCCCACTTTACTGATTAAATCCAAAGAGCCATTCATTAACTTAACAAGGCTCAGCGTGATAGACATCCCTAAACCTGTTCCACCATATTTTCGTGTAGTTGAACTATCCGCCTGAGCAAAACGCTCAAAAATCCGCTGCTGAGCTTCTACGCTCATCCCTATCCCTGAATCAATCACATCAATACAGAGCGCCTGTTGGTTATTCTGCTCTGTGCAGCTCACAATCACTTTAACACAGCCCTGATCCGTAAATTTCACCGCATTAGAGATAAGATTGAGTAACACCTGTTTGACTCTGACAAGATCGCCCAACCAGCCGTCTGTAAATGACGACTCAATGGTCACAATCAATTCAATTCCTTTCTTGCTTACAATACTATCCAGGTCATACTTCACTGAATCCAACACATCAATCAACGAAAAGGGCACCTGCTCCAGCGTTAACTGATTAGACTCAATTTTAGAATAATCCAGAATATCATTGATAACTGTCAGCAAGCTTTGAGCCGAAAAAGCCGCATTGTCCAAGATAACTTTTAAATCAGGTTCCAACCTGGCTTGATGAAGCAATTGCAGCCCACCCAATATAGCGTTCATCGGCGTCCGAATCTCATGGCTCATATTGGCAAGAAAATCACTTTTTGCTTTAGCTGCGTTTTCCGCTTCTTGCTTAGCCTTAATCATGGTTTTCATGGCAGTCACTTTTTCAGTGATATCATAGTTAACACCAATGACTTTAACGGCCTGATTTTGTTCATTTCGGATCACCTCAGCTGTCGCTTTCATGGTTCTTATTCGCCCATCGGGATGGACCACTCTAAACTCAGTATCGTAGTAACCTGTTCCTGCGATTGCCGATTCAAGCAAAGCTCTAGCTGATGCAATATCGTCAGGGTGAACACTATTCTCCCAGGCTTCATAAGCACCTGAGAATGTCTCTTCCGAGATACCATACAACCTATACATCCAGTCATCCCATACCAGTGCATTGGTCAGCAAATCCCATTCCCATACGCCTATCCCGGCAGAATCATTCGCTAATTGCATTCTAAATGCACTGACATCTGCCTTTTCCTTAGCTGCACGAATTTGCTCTTCGACTTCTTTTTGTTTTGAAATGTCCTGAACGATAGACCAGATAAAATCCTGACCAGTGACATCGGTTATCAGGATACCTGATAACAATACGGGATAGGTGTGCCCTAGCTTATGAATATACTCTTTCTGATATGGACCATAACGCCCCATTTCTGCCATATCAGCAAGTTGCTTAGCTTCTTGATCAGCATATTTTTTTGGCGTGAGTTGCCAGTAATCCATCCGATTTAGTTCATCAATACCGTACCCCGTAAAACGACTAAATTCTGCGTTGATATAATCGAACCGGCCATCTTCCAGATAGTTAATGGCGATACCAATCGGTGCAAGATCCACAAACTCTGCAAACTTCTGCCTTTCTTGTTCCAGCAAAGTTTCAATCTGCATACTGGCCCCGCCCAATGTATGCATGCGAACTTCAAGATCAGAGACAAATGCCAGCAAAGACTTCTTAGCGCCGTGTTCAACCAAATGTCCACGGACCCTGACAGGAAAACGCGCGCCTGTTTTATGCTGATGTTGAGTTTCGAAATCGATGTGCTTGTTACTCTGCACCCTCAGCCAAAACTCAGCCCAGCTTTTTGGCGTGAAACTGGGGTTACACTCCCAAATGTGCGATCCAATCAGTGCACCCTGTGCATAACCCAATTTTTTACTTGCTGCATTGTTGAGATACAGGATTTCAGAGTCAGAGCTGATCCATAAGATTTCATCGGTCGCATACTCCATTGACAACTTCAGAAATTGAAGTAACTCAGTTTCACTCATACTGGGCGGAAACTGCGCGGGTTCAGCATCTAATTGTGGTGTTCCGTCCAAAATATTTACATCCGGTAATTTAGCCATACTGAAATCAAAGAAGTGCTCATGCTAAAAATGTAGGCGAAAAAAAACGGATGATAAAGCCAGAGTGCTTTTGCATTGGCTAGATCAATCTGGTGCAGTTCCAACAACCTCATTTGCGATTGCAGTAAAAAGCCACACCAACTAGTCAAAACAAACAAAAAAACAAATAAAAAACCCCATTATAAAAACAAAATGCAACCTTGCATTTTCAAATGTGACAATATAGGGTACACAAAACAACAGGTACAAATGTAAATAAGAAGAAACTAATTTATGATAAGAACTAAGCTTACAATACTGGCAGCCTGTATTGCTGCTACCCACAGCTTAGCCGTCTCGGCTAACGACTATCCACTAATGCCTGGCGATCCGCTGGTCTCTCATCAGTGGCATTTGCAAAATACAGGTCAGGCAGCATTCTCTGACAGAGGTGGTAAAGCCGGTGAAGACATGAACTTGTCACTGACCCATGCGCTGGGCATTTTGGGCACAGGTGTGACAGCCGCGGTGATCGATGGCGCCGTAGAGCTAACCCACCCGGATCTGCGCGACAACGTGCGCCCTGGTTCATGGAACTTTACCACTGATACTCCGGATCTGGTCCCTGGTGGCCCCACAGATCGTCACGGCACGTCGGTTGCCGGGATCATTGCTGCCAGTGCCTTTAACGGCATTGGTGGACGAGGCATCGCACCACGCGCCGGTATTGTGGGCTTTAACCTGATCTCATCAGGCAACTACAACACCGCGAACTGGCTACAGTCGCACGGCATGTACTCAGATGGCTATAATAAACATTCTTTTGATTTCCCAAGAATTTTTAACCAAAGCTATGGCCGCACTATGTCTGCACCAGACAGCTTTGACTACACAATCGATCCCTGGCTGAAAACCTATGAAGATGCCCAGGAAGAGATCACTCGTACCACCCATGGTGGACGTGGTGCCCTGTTCGTCAAATCTGCGGGTAATGGCTACGCCAGACAAACTTTTACCGACCCTCGTTTTGGCTCCGGCTATCTGCGCTTTGAAAACAACAACCATGGCCTGCCTTTACAGAATGTCAACCTGGAGCAAATGGATACCTCATTTTGGAATATGGTTGTGTCGGCCTACAATGCCGATGGCCAATTGTCTTCATACTCCACCGTTGGTTCAGCAGTATTCGTATCAGCCACGGGCGGTCAATATGGTGTCTATACCCCGGCAATGATCACGACCGATCTGACCGGCTGTGACGCTGGCTACAACCCGGCTTATGGTCGCAATGACTTGCATGGCGGTCATCCATTGGATCCGAACTGTGATTATGGCGCGCGCTTCAACGGGACGTCTTCGGCAGCACCAAGCGCTGCGGGTGCCATTGCCCTGATCATGTCTGCCAACCCGGCATTGAGCTGGCAAGATGTGCGTCACATACTGGCCAGCACCGCCAGACAAATCGATCCGGATAACGCCGGTGTGGCACTGTCGTTTGAAACTGCGCAAGGTGACACGGTCAGCTATCAGGCCATTGACGCCTGGCAAACCAACGCCGCAGGCTATGCCTTCCATAACTTCTATGGCTTCGGTGCAGTAGACGTGGATGCAGCCGTAAACATGGCGCGCTTCTATGACCAACAGCTGGGTCAGTTCACACAAACTGAACGCTTTGCAGTGACAGCCAACAGTGCCATTCCAGATGGCGATATCAACGGAGTATCAAGCACTTATCAGTCAACAGAAGTGATGACAGTCGATGCCATTCAGGTACGTGTTAACATCGACCACACCAGCACAAGAGATTTAGCCATTGAACTGATTTCTCCATCAGGTACGCGCAGTGTGATCATGACACCACGCACAGGCACCATCCTGGGACAAAACGGCATGGAAAATACACAAATGCTGACACATCACTTCTATGGTGAGCAGGCACAAGGTGAATGGACCCTGCGTGTCATCGATACAGCAGCTCAGGACGAATTCTATGTTTTCGACCCGCGTGCAGCTGGTGCGCCCAACGTCAACATGGTGCACAGAAACAATTCAGACAATGGCCTGCTGAAGTCGTGGGACATTCGCTTCATCGGTCGTAAATAAGGAGTACTGACATGAAAAAATACTTACTCACCACCGCATTACTTGCCTGCGGAATTTCAACTGCCAGTGCATCCAGTAACGAAGTGTATGAAGCACAACCGCTCAGTGCGACACTCAGCCATAGCGTGACGCTCAATGGAAAAAGTTATTTGTCTGCCAGTGAGCACTTGCTAACAGGTGTAGCAATCACAGATGCGAAAACCGGCACCACCTACATTTTAACCGGTGAAGTGGTTGCAGAACTGGAACCGCTCATCAATGCCCAGGAATTTGCTGCGGCACATAACCTGGAACTGGTTTATGTCCGGGCCAATCGTGCCATTTTCGCAGCACAACCTGGTACAGAGCTCAATGCCTTTAAAGCCCATATCGAGGGCCTGGCAGGGGTGACCAGCACCCAATTTGGTATTGATATCGAAGGCCTGGAGTCAGAGTAACGGGCAAACAAACCCGGCACTCAGGTGCTGGGTAGCTCTTCTGAGCAGCCATAGTCTCAGCGCATATTCATCACATGCGCCCATCCCAATTACTTAACTTTTTGTTCGCCCAGCCAGTTAATTCGATACAGGTCCCGCCTTCTGTCCAGGTAGTTTCTGACGGAGCCCTCGTGACGCAGCTCGTGTAACTTCTCCAGATCCAAATCGACTATCAGAGTCATCTCTGTGTTGGGGGTGGTTTCAGCCATCGTGGCGTCGTGGGGAAACGCAAAATCTGAAGGCGAGAACACCGCAGACTGGGCGTACTGGATATCCGCGCCATCGACCTTAGGTAAGTTGCCCACACTGCCTGCCGTCACTACATAACATTCGTTCTCTATGGCGCGGGCTTGGGCACAACAGCGTACCCGCAAATAAGCATTTTTGGTATCTGTCCAGAATGGGACAAATAAGATCTGCATGCCCTGCTCTGAGAGTAACCGCCCCAGTTCAGGGAATTCCACGTCATAACAGATGAGGATCCCTATTTTGCCAAAATCGGTGTCAAACACGTTCAGACTGTCGCCGCCTTGCATGATCCAGGCACTTTTTTCATAGGGGGTCGGATGGATCTTGGTTTGCGATTCTATGGTGCCATCGCGACGGCAGAAGTAGGACACATTGTAGAGGGCTTTGTCTTCAATCACCGGGATGGAGCCGGCGATAATATTAATGTTATAACTCACCGCCAGATGCGAAATCGCCTCCACCACTTCAGTTGAGAATTCAGCCAGCGCTTTGATTGAATCCAGTGAGTTTTCGTGCGCTTCAATGCCCATCAGAGGCGCATTAAACAGCTCAGGTAACAACGCCAGATCACATTGATAATCAGCCAGTGCATCGATAAAAAACTCCACATGCTGTGTCAGCTCTGCCACAGAATGGAGTGGCCGCATTTGCCATTGCACACAGCCGACCCGGGCCGACTTCTTCACCGCACCAAACAGCGGCACTTCATTGCGTTCATAGTAAAGGTTGGTCCATTCCAGCAAAGTGGCGTAGCCTTTTGATTCTTTGTCTTCAGGCAGGTATTTGTTGAGCACCCGTTTGACCTCAAAATCATTAGACAGTTGAAAGCTCAAAATGGGGTCGTAAATTTCTTTCTTTTTGACCAGTTCAATATACTTCTGTGGCGACATCTCACTGGCATGGTGCTGATAGTTGGGAATACGCCCGCCTGCCACAATCGATTTAAGATTGAGACTCTGACAGAGCTCTTTTCTGGCTTCATATAACCGCCGCCCCAGGCGCATGCCCTGGTAATCGGGATGCACAAAGACTTCTGCGCCGTACAACACGTCACCGAGTGGGTCATGGGTGGTCAGATAGGCATCGCCGGTGATCTCCTCATAGGTGTGATGATCGCCAAACTTGTCGTAATCCACAATCAATGAGAACGCAGCAGCGACGACTTTACCGTGATCCTCAATACAGATCTGGCCTTCGGGAAAACTAGAGAGCTGAGCCTTAAATTGTTTTTCTGAAGGTGCCCCGCCTAAGTCTGGATAGACAATGGCCATGACTTCTTTAAGATCTGCGTAGTCACCTGCCTCCAGGCTGCGCAGATTGAGTTTATGTTCAAAGTTCTCCGTTAAATTACCGTCGCTCATTGTGGCTCCTGCTATCCAATATTCACTGTTTACGGTGTTATACGACCACCTTAGTTAAAGATAGTCGCTGCAAAATAAGCGCACAAATTGGTGCAGCAAAGATGAGCGTGTTCTGGTTTACTCAGCGCGGGCCAGCCAGTGCATCACATTCAGTAAAAACCCCTCGTTGTGCTCGGCACCGGGAGACGCCAGACCATATTTTTTGCCACTTTTGCTATCAACCTGAGAGGAGAACATCATGCCTTCTGCAAATACCGCAACGCGACCTTTCCCGACCTCGAATACGGCGCCCTGGCTCCAGCCTGCGACATCCACACGAGGACTGTCGGCGGTGATCTGAAAGGGGATCTCTGGTGTCACCGCTATCTTACCTTGACCAAGCGTCAGTAATGAGACAGCACCCTGAGGTACTTTGAATGCCGACCCGCCAAAAGCACGCACCCGCTCGATTTGACCTGTTGATTGCTCTGCTGCGGCTGATGCAGCCCCACCAACCGCACTTGTTACGCCAAACCCGGTCATAGACACCGCGCCGGGTAAGGTTCTCAGTGCGGGCACCACGGCCAGTGTGATGGCATGTTGTGCGAGGGTATTATCAGCGGTGCTAAACTGCGCTTCGCCCACATGGCCATGACTGAACTCAACACCCAGCGCAGTCGCCAGATTATCGATCACGCGAGGAAACGGTGTATGATCTGCCACTAAAAACAGCGATCCACCCTGCTCTATCCAGCCAATGACAGCGCTCACCTCTTGCGCTGTAAACGCCTGACCAAAGGGGGGACTCCAGTCAGTGCGGTGACGGTCCAGCGCATTGGCTATGACAAGGATATCGGCCTGGTTTAAGTGGGTTGTGCTGAATGGCTGACTGCTGGCTTTCACGGTATAACCATCGCTTTGCAATACCTGAGTGAAAGCACGGTAGCGGCCATGCATAGTCAGAAAATTATAGTGTGCCTCATCAAACAACACCAATGGGCTGTTATTTGCTGAGAAACGCCGTTCGGTGTTCTGGGGTGTAAAATCCGGGTCGCCCTGCTGGGTACTGTCAGTACAGGCAATCAAGCCTGACCCAACGATCATGGTGAACATGCCCGCTGTCAGCGCTTTGGCTAGCCAAGTCATTGTGTGCTGTCCTTACTTTTCCATCATGCATTGGCAAGTATTAGCAAAGATCCGGTGACTTACCAGAAAAGGACAGCCAGAGTCTCTGCTCGTTCAATGCAGACAACACGTCAGGCGAGCAGACAAGTTAACTCAGAAAGCACAATGATTATCGTATTCCGATACTCTCGCGGATCTTAGCCATTTGCTCCTGCAGGCTGTGCTGAATGTCACGTACCTGCTGGTTAGAGCCATTCACCTGCTGCTTCATCGTGGCCATTGCGCTGCTGAAGTTATCAACCAGTGTACTTTGCTGCTGTGCCAGCTCCATGGCATGCTCAGCGACCTGACTGGCACTTTGCGCGCGCTCCGCGACGCCTTCAGAGTTCCCCTTTAACTCCTGAGCATGCTCGGTCTGTTGCTGCGCTTCATCAGCCAGCGCGCTGATCTGCGAAGACACTTTGCTTGAGTTATCGCTGAGAATATTCAGTTGTTCATTGATGTCAGAGAGTGAATCCTGCGTTTGTTGCGCCAGCTTACGGACTTCATCGGCCACCACAGCAAACCCGCGTCCATGCTCACCCGCACGCGCAGATTCAATGGCGGCGTTCAGCGCCAGTAAATTGGTTTGTTCTGCAATAGTGCGGATCATTTCGATCACTTTGCCCACATCGGCAACGCCATTGAGTAGCTCATTAAGGCTGGACAAGCCTTGCTCTACCCGTTGTTGTGTGCTGGAACTTGCGCTTAGCATCGACTCAGCGTAACCGACACTCTGTTTCATTGCAGAGAAGGTTTCACCCGCATTGTCAGATACCTGTTGGTTGATTTCGCTGGCTTCCAGACCCAGCGCTTTAATCTCATCCAGCTGGTCCTGGTTTTGCTCTACCTGTGTTGAGGTGGTCTCAGCCAGTTCGCTGATACTGGCCAGGTTGGTGTTCATATCCTGCATAAAATCATTGATCACCGCCAGCATTTGCTCTCGCTCCTCAGCTTCACCGCGCTGACGTTCAATCAGTTGGTTAAAGTAACTGGCGATTTCACCGATTTCGGTATTGGCATTCTGGCTGTCGATGTTTTTCAGCTCATTGCTCTCTATCAGGAACGCAAACCCATTACGTAACTGGCGCAGTGGCGTCAGTACCTGGCTAAACTGGACGATATAAACAGCAATGGCCAATAGCACCAGCAAGCCGATCGCCACACCAAAGATAGTAAACACGTTTTTCTTCAGTGAATTCTGCTCGGCTTGTAGTGCCACTTCCGCACTCAGTACCAGTGCCGAAATGTCCTTAATATCACCTCTTAATTGCGCCATCCCCTGCTGGCGCTGCTCGGCCTGGGCCAGGGTATTTTCCAGATCGCGACTAAACCGTTTGGGCCAGCTGATCAGTTCGGCCTTAATCTCTAAAGCCAGATCTTCAGCTTCCGCGCCCAGGAACAGCTCATCTTCATCAATTTCACTCATGACGCCCAGATTGCCAAGGCGATCGATTTGTTGCGCCAGCTCCTGAAGACGACGCACGCTGTTCATCAGGTTCTGACGTGTTTGCTGTTCAAAATGGATCACGAGCTGGTAGGTGTAAATGCTCAGGTTAGTCACTTCACCATAATAGTCTGAAGCCAGTGCATAGTAGCGCGGTGCTAGCGGATGTTCAGGGGCTTTGGCGGTGTAGCTCATTAATGACGATGCCGAGCCTGACATCTGCCTGATGGCATTGTCCAGTAATGCCATTTCATTGCCCGACAGCTTGCCCAGCGCACGATACTTGCCATTGATGTCCGCATCAAGTGCATCAAGCTGGCTGGTCATATCGTTGGCAAGGGTGGAAGGCAACGCTGTCAATTGCTGTTGTTTAAGTTGCGCTATTTGTCCGCTGGCTTTACTGAGCTCCTGGCTATCGCCACTGCTCAGATAGTCTTCGATCGTACCGGCTAAATCGATCAGTATGGTGTTTTTCAGCGTAACATAAGCGTTGTTTTGTTTATCTAATTCACTAAAGACCTGACTGGCCCAAAACAGAGTGGCAGCCAGCACGATACTGGCCAGAGCCAGTAACACGGCAAGCAGCCGGGTAAAGGTAGAAACACGCATAGATACTACAGCCATATTGATTCAAATTCGGGCGTAGACTATTAATATTTTATGACAATTTGATGTAGATTGCTCAGAAAATAGCCAGTCAATTTTAAAAACATACTTTTGGCGTAGGCGAACTCTCTACCTTTTACAGGAACTTTACTTCATGCAGATGACAACCTACTCAGAATGGTCAATTTCTGACTCTGTTGTTGCTTTAAAAGCCCCTATTTCACCACACACAAACAAATGGTTGTCCGGCTAACACCCGGGTGACTGGGCAGATTGCAATCAGTGAGCGAAAGGCACTTACCGTGCGGCCATTGAGTAGTTTATATATTTATATGTTGGTGGCTGCACTCATTGCAATAAACAACAGAAGGAGAATGCAATCAATAAACAAAATACGGACTCTCCGTGTTGCTATGAGACAGTGCTCGTATCCAATGCGGGATGAGTGCAAGACACAAAAGTTAAGCGCACATAGCACTATTTCATCGCAGCTTTAACATAAACATCAAAACGATTCTTTTTGGTCTCTATCTGCATACTGGGTTTTTGCTCGTTCAGGAAAGGCGCATAATCCGGACGTTTAACTACGACCCGCTTGGTGGCCAGTGTATAAGCGAATGGCAATAAGGCATCGGCGTCGGCATCTCCCCCTACCAGAGACTGGAACACCCGCATTTCTTTTTTAACCTGAGCCGATTTCTCACGATGCGGAAACATAGGGTCCAGATAAACAACGTCCGGATTTAACGCACTCTGCGCTAACAAGTCATGACTGGAACCAAAGATCATTCGCATATTTTGCTGCATCCAGCTGCCGATTTCACTATCCTGATAGGCGCGCTCCAGACCGTCAAACAGCAAGGCAGCCACCACAGGGTGACGTTCGTGTAATATCACTTCGCAACCCAACGCAGCCAGCACAAAGGCATCGCGTCCCAGCCCTGCGGTTGCATCGAGTACCACAGGGGTTGCCCCTTTGTTGAGCCCCACCGCCTTGGCAATGGCCTGTCCTTTACCACCGCCAAACTTACGACGGTGCGCACTGGCGCCGGTGACAAAGTCTACCCGTATGCCACCGAGCTTTGGCTCATCCAGTTTTAGCAACTGCAAACCCGCTTCATCATAAGTCAGACGAAAATTAGGGTTGGTCTGCTGCCAGTCGTGCAGCGCAAACTGCTGCTCTATACGCGCAAGATAAGGTCGGTTTTCGGCAAAAGGGGTGTGGATGATCAACAGCAGGCTCCGCAAATAGTAACGCAGAGATTATATCTGGATCATCCCGGTTATGAAATCTTTGTGTCTGTGCCTGATTAGATTAGAACAGTTCAATGTCGGTCTGGGCGGGCACATCTTCCTCGCTCCAGGGTTTGGCCATCTGGTTAAGGCTCTGGATCAGTTCATGGCGTACTTCTGTGATCTCTCCCAGTTTGTAGCGGATAATCGAAAAGTCGTCATTGATCAGTGAAAAGTGCTCATACAACTGCTTTACTTCAGCCTGATTGCCATTGGCCTGCCCGTCACTCACATAGTCAGAAAACTGGCTCAGTTTATCATTGAATCCATTAGCTACCTCGCCCAGCTGATCGCTCAGCTCTTCAAATGCCAGACCAATTTGCTCCACTTTAGTGAGTGCGACTTCGCTGACCTCCATATCTTTGATTTTGGCATTGGTGGCTTCCAGTATATGCGGCAGCAGATCTTTGTAACGCCCGTACAAACCCACATCATCGGTTGGCATGTTTTTGATCAGCAGTGAGACTTTGGGATAGTTAATAATGGTGCGACGGCCAAAATCGACAAACCGGTCGCCATCTCGGTGTTTTTCGAGCAGCTCCTGCTCCAAAGGCTGAATAGCACCTTCCTGAGAATAAAACACTTCACTGTCGTGATACCAAAATGCGACGGCAACTTGCAGCTGCAAAGGCACAAAAAACTCAAAGAAATACTCCGACAGCGTATTCAGGTCATGAGCATGATAAGACTGGCCCACATACCGCATAATGCGGCCCATATCACCCGAATCTGACATAGCAATTTCGGCGGTGATTTGCGCTTTCTGCACATCCTGCTTCAGCTTAAGTGACTGACGGCGATACTCATCGAGTACTTTAATACGGGCCAGCATTTCATCGCTGTCGAAGGGTTTGACAATATAGTCGGCGCCACCGGCGTTGTAGCCGCGCATGCGCTCAGAGGTGGCACTTTTAGAAGATAAAAACATCACCGGAATATCGCACAACTGAGGGTTGGCTTTGAGTCGCTCACACACCTCAAACCCCGAAGGGCCAGGCATTTCAATATCGAGTAAAATAATATCCGGGCGCTGCTGTGCTGCCATTTCCAGGCCTTCTTCGCCACTGTAGGCATGGATGACTTTGCAGCTGTGCAGTAAAGATTGTTCAACAATGTGATGTACCAGTTTATCGTCGTCAATGGCCAGTACTAGATTGCTCATGCAGCATTCCCTACAAGGTTTGTTCTTTAGAACAGCATAGCGTGAACTGTCTAATTTGCGAATGGAAAACACCACACAACGTACTTATGTGGTGTTTTTGAGTCGGTGCTGGTGACACGCGGGAAACAGATGTTCAAAACGCCACCAGCCTAGGGGCGATTATGCCGCTTTTTCGATACCACTGTGACGCAGCAGTGCGTCTACACTGGGCTCACGACCACGGAAACGGGTAAACAAAGCCATTGGCTCTTCTGAGCCGCCCTTCTCCAGAATATGCTGCATAAAGTCCGCACCAGTCTGGCTATTGAAAATCCCTTCTTCTTCAAACCGGGAGAACGCATCCGCAGACAGGACTTCAGCCCACTTATAAGAGTAATAACCTGCGCTATAACCACCAGCAAAAATATGGCTAAAGCTGTGCTGGAAACGATTAAATTCAGGCGCTTTTACAACCGCAGTTTTTTCCCGAACGGCATTCAGTGTTTGCTGGATCTGACACGGTTTATCTGCATCAAAATCGCTGTGAATATGGAAATCAAACAAAGAGAACTCCAGCTGACGCAGCATCTGCATTGCGGACTGGAAGTTTTTCGCTGCCAGCAGTTTGTCGAGCAGTGCTTTTGGCAACGGCTCGCCAGTCTCATGGTGACCAGAAATAAAGGCCAGCGCCTCTTCCTCGTAGCACCAGTTTTCCAGGAACTGGCTTGGCAATTCTACCGCATCCCAGGCAACCCCGTTGATACCCGCAACTGGTGCAGCATCGACTTGGGTCAGCATATGGTGAATACCATGACCAAACTCATGGAATAACGTCGTGACTTCGTAGTGCGTAAACAACGCCGGTTTATCACCGACCGCTTTGTTGAAGTTACACACCAGATAGGCAACGGGAGTTTGCAACTCACCGCTGGCGCGTATCTTACGGCCCATGCAGTCGTCCATCCAGGCGCCGCCGCGCTTATGTTCGCGAGCATACAGGTCCAGATAGAAATGGCCGCGCAAAGTGTCTTGCGCATCATGGATAGCGAAAAAACGCACATCAGGATGATAAGTATCGAAACCCTGAACCTCTGTGACCTTAATACCAAACAGACGGTTCACGGTTTCGAACAAGCCTTTTAATACGGTATCTGCCGGGAAATAAGGACGTAATAGCTCATCAGAGATGGCGTATTTAGCCTGTTTTAGCTTTTCGCCATAGTAACCGTAGTCCCAGGCCGCCAGCTCAGTGGCCCCATGCTCTTTTTCTGCAAATGCTTTCAGTTCGGCCAGCTCTTTCTCTGCCTGTGGCTTAGCATGCAACGCCAGGTCATTTAAAAAGGCAAAGACTTGCTCTGGTGACTGCGCCATTTTAGTGGCCAGTGATTTATCTGCATAACTGTCAAAGCCAAGCAGCTGCGCCAGCTCATAACGCAGGGCCAGCTCCTCACGCATGATCTCTGAGTTATCGAATTCTTTGGCATTTGGACCCTGATCTGACGCACGCGTCACAAAAGCACGGTACATGTCTTCACGCAGCGAGCGGTTGTCCGCATAAGTCATCACAGGCAGATACGATGGAATATCTAAGGTAAATAACCAGCCTTCGAGTTCTTTACTCTGCGCCGTGTGTGCCGCCAATGCCAATGCGGATTCAGGTAAGCCAGACAATTCGGCTTCATCAGTCACATGCTTAGTCCAGGCTTGAGTGGCATCCATCACATTGTTACCAAACTTGGCTGCCAGCTCAGATAAACGCGCGCTGATCTCGCCGTAACGCTGTTGCTGCTCAGGGGCCAGTGCGATGCCCGACAACTGGAAATCGCGCAGTGCATTATTGATGGTTTTTTGCTGTGCCGTGCTCAGCGCTGCAAAGGTGTCAGAGTCTTTTAACGATTTATAGGCTTCGTAAAGCCCCTGATGCTGACCAACATAGGTGCTGTATTCTGAGATCAGCGGCAGACAGGCATCATAGGCCTGGCGCAAGGCGTCGTTGTTAACAACCGAGTGCATGTGCGACACAGGTGACCACATACGAGATAGTTTGTCATCGGCTTCTTCGAGCGGCAAAACCAGGTTTTCCCAGCTATATGCATCGTTTTTGAGCACCGTATCTATGGTATCACGGCAGTGCGCAATCGCCTGTTTAAGTGCTTCTACAACATGTTCTGGTTTGATTTGTGAAAACGGTGGCAAGCCTTCCATGCCAATTAACGGGTTAGTCATAACGCCTCTCTGTTGATCTTTGCTTATCTCATGTATTTGGGGTGTTTCCTGACAAAAAACAAGGCTTCCCGGTCAATCCTGACAAATTAAACAGGACCACCTCAGGGCATCGCCCTCTCTGGTCACGTGCGGCATCACAGTGTTATCGGAAAAAGCGATGGCTATCATCGGAAAAATTCATCCCACCAGACTTTGCCCCGGCAGATATAGTGTTAAGCTAGGGCCATTTATCAGCATTTGTAGAGATTAAAGCATGGCACAACATTTTGATTATATCGCCATTGGTGGCGGAAGCGGTGGTATTGCCTCGGCCAACCGAGCAGCAATGCGTGGCGCAAAAGTCGCCCTTATCGAAGCCAAACATATGGGTGGCACCTGTGTAAACGTGGGCTGCGTGCCCAAAAAAGTTATGTGGCATGGCGCACAAGTGGCCGAAGCCATTAAACTGTATGCACCGGATTATGGCTTTGACGTAGAAGTTAAAGACTTCGACTGGGGCAAACTGGTTGAAAGCCGCGAAGCCTACATTGGCCGCATCCACCAGGGTTATAACAAATATCTGGCCAGCAATGGCGTCACTGTGATCAATGGCTTTGCCAAATTCGTTGATAACAACACGGTTGAAGTCAATGGCGAACACTACACCGCCGATCACATCTGTATCGCCGTAGGCGGTCGCCCGTCGATTCCGAATATTCCGGGCGCTGAGCTGGGCATTGATTCTAATGACTTCTTTGAGCTTAAGGCACAGCCTAAGAGCGTGGCCGTGATTGGCGCAGGCTATATTGCCGTTGAGCTGGCGGGCGTATTACACAGCCTGGGCACAGACACGCACCTGTTCGTACGTAAGCATGCTCCGCTGCGCAACTTTGATCCTATCCTGATTGACACCCTCACCGAGGTAATGGACAAAGAAGGGCCTACCCTGCACACCCACAGCACACCTAAGTCGCTGAGCAAGAACGACGACGGCAGCGTCACTTTACACCTGGAAAACGGCGAGTCACACACGGTTGAGCAAGTGATCTGGGCCATTGGTCGTGAGCCTGTGACTGACAAAATCAATCTGGCTGCCACCGATGTGGCCATCACAGACGGCGGCTACGTAAAAGTAGATGAATACCAGAACACCTCGGTGTCTGGCATTTATGCGCTGGGTGACATCATGGAAGGCGGCATTGAGCTGACGCCGGTAGCAGTGAAAGCCGGTCGTATGCTGGCCGAGCGCCTGTTTAACCCGGAAATGCCTGACGCCAAAATGGACTACAACCTGGTCCCGACTGTGGTCTTCAGTCACCCGCCCATCGGCACTATCGGCCTGACCGAACCAGAAGCTGTTGCACAATACGGTGAAGACAACATCAAGGTCTACACCTCAACCTTTGCAGCCATGTACACAGCTGTGACCCAGCACCGCCAGCCTTGTAAAATGAAACTAGTGTGTGCCGGTGACGACGAAAAAATCGTTGGCCTGCACGGCATCGGCTTCGCGGTTGATGAAATGATCCAGGGCTTTGGTGTTGCCATGAAGATGGGCGCAACCAAAGCCGACTTTGATTCGGTTGTGGCTATTCACCCGACGGGATCTGAAGAGTTTGTTACTATGTAGATCTTTTTATGGAAAACTAAACTGTAGATTTTCATAGTCTGGAAAACTGAACTACCCTCATTAAAGACTTATCTTTTTTGAGGGTATTTTTTATGGTTTACGTAGTTGAATCATCACCCGTAAATGTTCCTAGAATATACCCTAAAGTATCAGCTGAAACTCCTCCCATTTCACTGAAAGGCTTTCCTACCTTTTATAGTTCCGACCATCAATACTTGATGCCTGTTAACCTATGGATGAACTATTTAGTAAATCTTCGGAAATCAAAAGACTTAAACTCTGCAGTTCGAGCAATCAAAAGGTACTGGCAGTTTTTGGAAGCAAAACAATTAAGGTGGGATGATTTTCCTGCTACGAAGTACCTGCGTCCGACTTACCGCTTTAGAAATGATGATTTACTCAGCAGTGCTCGAAATGGTGAAATTCAGTTTTCTACCGCATCCTTGTACATGCTTCATGTCATCAAATTTTATGAATGGTGTATTGCACACCGACTCTTGCATGTGACAGAGCATGCTAAACCATTTGAGTATGAGTTAGTTAAAGTGCAAAACCAAGGGACAATGAGACATCTAAACCCACAGTTTCTTGTAACAAGTACAGACCTACGCATTAAGGTTCCCAAACGCGCCAACATTCAGTCATTAAACCCATTAAGTAAAGAGAATATTCGTCTTTATGCCTCTGAATTAACAAACTTTAGCATTGAGTTTGTATTACATCAGTTATTGCAAATTCACTCTGGGCTAAGAATTAATGAAGCTTGTACTTTCCCACAATCTCTTGCCCTCAATGAACTGCATACAGGCTTTTACTCTGAAGTTGTGATAGGGCCAGCGAATGGCGTTACTACGAAACATAGTAAAGAGCGAAAGGTAGAAATCCCAGCAAAGTTAGCTGTTTTACTCCATTCTTACGCAACATCTATTAGGCGAAAGAAGCGCCTAAAAGGTAAGGAGAGCCAATTCCTGCTCGTTACAAAAAATGGTACTCCATTCAACGCAAACAACGTACAGCAATCCTTCCGACGATTGAAAAAAAACATAGAAGTAAAAAATTCCATGGCTTTTAAGCATAGGACTCATGATCTCAGAGCAACCTATTGTACCTATCGGCTATCATCATTGCTTGAGCATGGGCTACAAAAAAATGCTGTGCTCCAAATGATGGCATGGATGGGACACAACAGTGAAAGTACCATATGGAAATACGTAGACTACCTTGAGAGAGAAAAGAGCGTTCAGGATGCCACTAGTTTCTTAGACCAGATACTAGAGGAAGCAGTATATGAATGAAATATCACACCATCCAGAATTGGTAGTAAGCCTCAAAATTGGTATATCAAAATATCAATCATTTGATTTCAATCGATTTCGCTACCTTGGAGTTCCCACAAAAAAACAAATTGAAAAGGCAAAATTCGCTAACCGCGACAAGTTAGTTCACAAGTGGGTAGATACCTTGGGAAGAAACCAAGAATATTCTGACCGGACTAAGTTTGGTTATTTCCATGATTTAACTCGATATGTAAGTTTTACTGACAGCCGGGTGCTCAACCCAGAATCAGAGGAGGCTGCGAATGCTTGGGAGCAGCACCTCATTGAAAAAGTTAGGCTAGGAAGCATGCAAGTTAATACAGCACAAAAGCATAACAGTGCAATTCGGTGCCTGTTAAAACTCTTAGGCTACCCCGTCGCTAAATGGTTCTCTCCTCATGGCCTATTTCGTCGGGAGTCAAATCCGACAGAAGCCTATTCAGACGCAGAGCTAAAAACTCTTCTGAGACTTATTCAACCACTGTTTAATCAACTTTATAAACAGATTACATCTAATTTCACTCTCTACCTAAATGCCCAGCCAAGAGATAAATTTGCGTCTATCCAGCTTAAAGGACGCAATTACCAAGTAGCTGGGGCCATCACTAAGTACTTTACCCTTGGGTACTTCTTAATGTCGTACTACACATGGGGAAATAGCACTACCATTCTGAAAATGAAGAAATTTAAGCAATCTGACCTGAGCAAGAATATCGTATATTCTCAAAGCGTACTAAAAGCCAGAGCTAATAAGTATGTGACTATCTCGATTGGTGAAAACAACAGTCAGCATGTGCCTAAACATGCATTGAGATTTATCAACAAGCTTCTAGAACTTAGTAACCTAATCGCTCCGCATAGCGATCATCTGTTTTTTAAAGTTAGCAGAGGAAAAGCTTCCCCCCTTGAATCTTCAAATCTTCGTGACATAACTAATTGGTTACTTGAGTACTTCAACCCCATAGATGATTACGGGAAGCCACTGCGGCCAATGGCTAAAAGGTTTAGAGCTTCAGGTAGTGCTCGTTACTTAGATTTGACGGGAGATGCGGTTGGGGTAGCTAGTCTATTAGGTAACACCCCCCAAACATTAAGTCGTCACTATACAACAGGTAGTCCCATAGAAAACAAAAAGCAGCTTCAGGCTGCGGCCTACACACTAGAAGCTGTTGCTCGTTGTTCTGACGTAGCTGAATCAAAAAATTATGCTAAACAACAACTGGATGTTGAGGTACTGCCATATGAGGAGTTCCTAGAAAAATACTCATCTTTTAAAAAGAAACCACAAGCGACAATCATAGGCTCTGGTTGCAAAGACCCTTTTGGTACCCAAGCTGACAATTACAGAAGAAAAATGAACTTCAGCCCAAAAGATCTCGATGTCGAGCACCTGGCTTGCTCAGATATTCTGAAATGCTTTAGCTGCCCTAATCAAGTGATTCTAGAGGAAGTCGAGGATATTTGGTGTTTGATGAGTTTTAAAGAGGCGGTTAACGACTCTCTTGCAAATCATGCAAATCGACAGCAATTCGAAAGAAACTTTCAAGACTTAATAGACAAAATTGAATTGGCTATTTTCAAGGTCGATCCTTCTATACGCCGAAAGGCACAGAATAAGCTCAAAAAAGAAGGGCGACATTGTTTATGGCCGGAAGGAATCAATGATCTATTTTAGGAGTTAGATATGAGAGTCTTACTAGAACTTCCAAATAATAACGTGCTAAAAGAAAATCAAGATGGGTATCTAAACGTACTTGACCTGTACAATAAAAACGATTTATTGCACCTTTACAAAATCCCAGTGACTAAGACATTCTCAGGTTCTATCGTCAGTTACTTTGGCGACAAAGAGTGGGATTTAACCGCTTATGTTGATAGAAAAATTACAAACAAATATAAAATAACATTTAACGAAATATCATCACAATCCCTTGCTAACGAGTTCAAGTTGATCTTTTTTATTTGGATATACACTCCTGCAGGGCAGCGTCGAACTTCACCACTAAAACCCACTTCTCTTATAGCAATTCATAGTAAGTTGACACAAGTTTATAAGTACCTAGACAAGTTAAAGTTAGATAGCATTTCAAATTTATCCCACCCCGTTCTTTTTTATGAATTTTGCAGTTACATCAAAGAACTAGAGTATAGCTTCATAAGTGCCCAGCACATATTTTCAGTGTTGGGAAAAGTACAAGAGTCATCAAAATATTTACCTTTCTCATTCGAAATTCCTACTGACCAAGGTTCAGGTGAGTTAGCGTCTGAATACTGTAGCCCTTCAAAAAGTAGAGCTGACCAATTCTATGCTATGCCTACATCTGTGATGGAAAAAATTTATTTATGGTGCATTAAATTTATTGAAGAACTCCACCCGCACAAAGAGCTATTAAACGAACTAGCCTCTGAACTGAGGCTTAACTACAAAATGGGTAAAAAGACCATAGATAAGAAAATAGACTCAGGCACTTGGCCATGGCTGAGTTATGACTCACCGAATTACCGTATTGAAGTTAATAAATCCAAACCTGTGCCATACAAGCTCATCATTGAGTCATTTTTAGTTGGCTCACCTCTTGAAAAATACTGTATCCCGTCAGCCGCAAGAACACAGGGTTGGTTCAGCAAAGTATTAACGGCTTGCTATATTCTGTGTGCAGCATTCACTGGCATGCGAAGAAATGAATTGTATGGACTCCACTCAGATAGCTTTAAAACTCGAATATTCAATGGCAAAACAATTTACACACTTCAGTCTTATCATCACAAAATGACTCAAGGGAGAGGACAGTTGACAGAATGGGTCACGTCTCCAATTACCAGGAAGGCTATTGAATTAGCTGAAGCTCTAACTCGACATATGCGAGTCGAATTATTATCAAGTCCTAACCCAATGAAAAACCATGAAGCTAGTTGCCTTTGGATAAATCAATCCAAAAAAAGTGAAGAGCCAAAATTAATGTATGAAGGACACTTGAGGACTAACTTCGACTTGATAGCTAAAGAGGCTGGTGCATTAATTGACCAGCAAGTCCTGGATGAGTTTAAACTGATCAACCCAAATAGAAACCCTCTGAACGCTGACAAAAAGATTCAAGTAGGTAAGGTTTGGCGAATTACAACTCATCAATTTAGACGAACTTATGCCGTATTCGTTAGACGGCATAACCTTTGCTCACTTACAGCTATTAAAGATCAATTCAAACATCTCGACATACCCACTACTGATTGGTATGGAGAAGGAAGCGCCTCAGCTGCATTGCAAGGAATAGAAAAAGACAATGAATTAAAAGAGCTCATAAGCTCAGTCGCAAATGAAGTAATTATTGATAATGTTTACCGCTGGTTTAACTCAAATGAAAAACTATATGGAAAAAGAGGCCTCGAGATAATGAAAGAACGCAGCTCAATTCCATCAGACTTAAAAACTAGAGAACAAATCCAAGAGCTTGTTGAAAAGGGCATAATTGATCTAGTTGGAACACTGCACTCATATTGCCTTGCAGGTTATGAATGCCGCATGGATAAAGTAGCTTCCACAGCAAGTTGTTTTAAGTGTGAGAACCAATTAATTGATGAAGAAAAAGCCAAAAACTGGATTCAACGCCATAGATGGGCAACTGAGCAAATAATTTATTTAGATTCAATTAACAGATTAACCTCATCCATTGAAAGCCATTATATAACACAAATTCATGCTACAGAAAGAGTTATGCACTATTTTAAGATCCCTTTTGAAAAATTTAATCTCAAAGGCAAAGAAAATGAGTAAGTCAAATTTAACGCGAGTAAAAATAGAGGAAGCTCTGGAGCGCATACTCCAGGGGCACCCAAAAATAGTGCCTTCATCACAAAAGCTATCAGTAAAAGCGGTGGAAGAAGAAGCTGGATTAGGTAGCGGTTCTGTCTATTACTACCCTGAGCTTGTCAGTAGGATAAAAGAGCATACTTTAAAGACACAGAAAAAAAGCCAAAATAACTCACTGTATGAAGAAAAAATATCATCTCTACAGAAGAAATTGAAAAACGAGAAAAGGTTAAAAGAAAAATATCGTTTCGAGGTCATAGAGCTAAAATCCCAACTGAGTAGTATGGCGAGCCAACATAACCAACTCGCGTTAATTATCCAGCAATATCAGTTCAAAATTAATGAGTTAGAACATTTGGATAAAGTTCACCGAATAGAGAACAAGGATCGTTAGCGGAGCAATAACATAAAGGTTTAAGCACTATCTCTGTAGCAGCTAAACAACTTTTTATACAACTTCGTTCAGCTGAAAAAGTTATGGATTACTTCGAGATAAGTTACACTCCTTACAAACCTGAAATCGAGTTCAGACAGATTTGAGTAAGTCAGAAAACACAAGATTAGAGCTTCTAAACGCCATTGACAGAATACTTTCCGGCAACACCATACGTATTGATGCCAAACGTGGGTTAAGCGCGATAGCAGTCTAAGAGGAAGCTAATCTCGGTAATGGTTCTACTTACTACTACAAAGATGTAATTGAAAAAATTAAGCAGTTCAAGTCAAAAGCCATCACAAAAAAACAAGCACAACAAAACTCTGATGTCACTAGGCTACGTGAGAAGCTTGCCAATGAAAAACGGTAAAAAGAAAAATACCGCGAGCCTCAAAGAATTGATGTCACTAGTGGCGGCTACTCACAACGCTCTTGCACTATCGAATCATCAGTTTCTTAAAAGAATAAATTATTTAGAGTGTGAGCTGCATTTGTAAAAATGCTAAAACCTTACTGATTTGAGATGCATCTTAGAAGTACTAATATCATTGTTTATAAGAACTGGAAACTTTGTCCAAGACAGCCTAACTGTGAAAATAACATCACTTTTTTGCACCTCACAACCGTGTCCTACACTTTAAAAATAAACAACCAATGGAAGCTGAAGTGAGTGATGCAATAATTATGGCGAGTTTTGCAGTTGTTACATAGGTTGCTTGCAATGCGAAATCGGCTATAAACAATGCCATAGTAAAACTTATCCCTGCTAGTAAGCTTCCACCAAATAGCATGTGCCAATTCAAGCTTTCTGGTAAGACAGCAATACGTGTTTTGACAGCAAACCAACTAAATAAAATTATTCCAAGAGGTTTACCAAGTACCAAGCTTATAAATATAGTAATTGCTAGAAAATCAAAAATATTATCTTCTTTTATAATAATTCCAGCATTTGATAATGCAAAAAGTGGCATAATTACAAAGCCAACCCATGGGTGCAGAATATTCTCTAGCCGTTCAACAGGGGATAGTGCTTCTCTTGCTGCTGCTTCAGCAGTTTTTAAAGCTTGTTTGTATGGAACACTACCTTCACTGATTTGTGATAAAGGGTATGAAGTAATACATGTTATTATGCTGTGTAAACGTTCGTTATCAACCCATTTTACTGTTGGCGTCATAAGCCCGAGGATTACGCCTGCAATAGTAGGGTGAAAGCCTGACGAATCGATAGCTAACCATATCATCCCACCAACCACCAAATATATCAAAAAGCTTCTAATGCCAACATAGGCCATTGTTTTCACAGTTATCAAACCAACTACAGCAAAGCCAATGTATACCCAGTCAATTGCGTTACTATAACCAATTGCGACAACTAAAATTGCTCCAATATCATCGACCACTGCAAGGGACAGCATAAAAACCCTTAAGACTTTTGGAATACTTTTACCAAGTAATGCTAAGCACCCTAAAACAAAAGCTGTATCGGTCGACATGACTACCCCCCAACCATTAAAGGCAGGGGCATCAAATTGTAACAATACAAAAATGAACACAGGTACGATCATACCGCCTATGGCGGCAGAAATTGAGAGCATAGCTAATTTGGGACTTCTTAGTTCACCTAAAATAAGTTCTCTTTTTAGTTCTAAAGCGACTAAAAAGAAAAAAATGGTCATGGCACCATCGTTTATCCATTGATGTATAGAACGGTTAAGCTGAATATCACCAAAGCTGACTCCAACAGGAGTTGCCCAAAATTGAAAATAGACACTGCTTAAACTAGAGTTCGCGAATAGTAATGCGATGAGTGTCGCAAGTAGTAAGATACCGCCTGACGCTGTTTCAATTTGTATAAATCGAGTAATTGGCTTTACAAACCAATCTATATGCTTTTTTGGTAGTTCATTGTATTGAGTTTGCTCAATCTGATTTAGCGCGCCTTTAGTCCTTCGCATTTTGCAGCGTATTTATTGAGTTACTTAGTCTTGTATTACCCAGAAACTTAAAAAGTTCATTTTTTGATGAAAGGATAAGTGTTGTATCCTCTGTCATGATGGATGAATACGTTGTCATGGTGTGTGTAAATTCATAGAATGCCACTGCTTCAGGTGTTTGATTGTAGGCTTTAGCATAGATTTGGGTAGCTAAAGCATCGGCTTGTCCTCTAATCTCTTCCACTTGCTGATAAGCTTCTGACTGAATTTTATTTAGATCTCTGACTCTGTCTCCACGAATTCTGGCAGCTTCGCCATTACCTTCTGATAAGAAGCGCTCTGCTATTTGCCTTCTTTCACTGATCATGCGTTCATAGATTTTTGGCCGAACACTTGCATTATAATTAATTCTTTTGAACCGGATATCTAATAGTTCAATACCAAATACGGCAACCTTTTGAGACGCAGAAGAAAAGATTTCTTGCTCAACAAATTTTCGACCTTTTTTGATTGGCACTAAAGTGCCTATTTTTAGCTCTTCCTCAAAAGTACTTAATAATCCTTCTCTTAATGCTAAGCGGTTTCTGTTAGTTCTGATAATTTCGATAAGTTCATGCTTGGCAACTGCATTGCGGGTTTCACTGCCCAGAATATCATCTAACCTTGATTGGGCACTGTGCTCATCTTTTAATCTCAGAAAGTATTGTAAGGGATCAACAATTCTCCATCTTGCAAATAAATCGACTGATATGTAGAGCTTATCTTTTGTGGGCATGTCAGAAGGTCTGCCATTCCACTCTAAAACTCGCTTATCCATTACATTGACCTGTTGGACAAACGGAATTTTTATTTTGAGGCCTGCATGGGTTATTGGTTCACCAATCGGTTTACCAAACTGAGTGATAATAACTTGTTCAACTTCACTGACCGTGTATAAGCTATTATTGGCAAAGATAGATACAACCACTGCGATAAAAACCGTTGAAAATGTGAGAAGATTTTTCACTGTGGTTCTCCTAGTTTTGACTTTCCAAAATGGAATAATGGCAAAATGCTGTTTTCAGTGTCTTCAATTATCACCTTTGAACGGATATTAGGGAGCACGTGCTCCATGGTTTCTAGGTGTATCCTTTTTACTGTAACTTCTGGCGCCTTTAAATATTCAATGTAGAGCGCATTAAAGCGAGCGACATCTCCTTTAGCTTCATTGATGCGTTTTAATCTATAACCATCCGCTTCTCTTATTCTTTGGTCTTTTTCCCCCAAAGCGAGCGGTATTACTTTGTTATAATCTCGGCGAGCTTCATTAATTAGTTTTTCTTTCTCTTGCTGAGCTTGATTTACTTCATTGAATGAGGCTTGTACAGGTTCAGGCGGGTTGATGTTTTTCAGTTGAACTTGGTCTATTCTAATACCCATTGCATACTTTGTTGATAGAGCCTGCATTTTACTTAATGCTTCTGATTCAATTTCTTGTCTACCGATTGTTATCACTTCATCAACTGTTCTATCGCCGACCACTTCACGCATCACAGATTCAGAGACATACCTTAATGTTTCTGAGGGCTCTCTTACTTCAAAAAGAAACTTTGTAGGTTCATCTATTCGGTATTGAACCACCCATTCAACAAGCGCAGCGTTTAAGTCACCTGTAACCATTTGAGTTTCTTTTAAGTCTAAAGATTGTCGTGACAATTGGCTGCGAGGTTCTTCTTTAATAGTCGAAAATCCGAACTCTTGTTTAAGTTGTCGCTTTACTGCGACGATTGTTGACTTATCAATGTTTAAAGGCAGCTTAAAATGTAGCCCCGGTTGCTCTGTGTGTGAGAATTTTCCAAATCGCTGAATTACAGCAACAGAATCACTAGGAACTGTATAAATTGAGCTCCATATAATTAATATGATGCTCACCACAATTACTATGATTAAAAAATTAAATGGACTTCGACCAGGTAGATATTTCTTGTATTGAGAATATGCGTTAAATATATATTTTGGATTTGGAGGTGAGTTATTTCCACCTCCCCATGGATTTCCTGGATTTGATAACTGGTTCATTAGTGAATTTCTCCAAAGTTAAAATTATTCCGCTGTGTTAGATGAATTGCTTTTGAACATAAGGTGAGGTCATTGCTGACAGTAATCCCACGTAATCAATATTAAACTCAATTTCTTGCCCTATTTTTAAAGGTACACCTGTACTTTCTAAGACAAGATGATCACTGCAACTAGATACTATAGATAATCCCCTCGGAGGTGTCAGCCCTTTAAGGTCCACATCTTGCCTTCCTAAAGCAACTAATGCTTGATTAACATCTCCCTTATCTGTAATTTCGTGTTTTTCACCAAATGCATTTTGATGGCGTTGACCCCAAGGCATAGATGGTTTTCGGTTGGATTCGATGACTTCAGCAATGAGTATTACTGTATCAGTATGTGCGCCTTTTATGTGGCGTTTTTCAAGTGCCTCTACACCAAAAAAAATTGCCTCACCTAGTCGTAATTGATTAAAGTTATTTTTGTTTTTTGAGCTAACTGTCCACAATAAATTAGCAGAGTTGCCACCGGAGATAATTTCAAGTTTGAGATGGAATTTTGATTCTATCTTTGACGCTAACTTGGCCAAAATCGACATATTATGCTGGTCGGGTGCAATGCCATAGCGGCATGCTAAGTTAGCACCAATCCCTATAAAACCTATGTTTGATAATAATCGTGTTTCTTTAATAATATTAAGAAGGTTCTTAGGCATAACACCTTCTCTTAAGTCACCAAGCTCTACCATGATAATCACTTCATGAAATACCCCTAATTTTTTTGCTGTTGATGAAAGAGCCCTTATTACAGAAAGTTCAGTATTGAGACTTATATTACAGTTTGTAACTACCCGCTCAACTTGACTTAACATAGGGGTTCTAATCAACATGATGGGGACATTTATGCCAGCACTTCGCATCCTTTCGATATTTTCAATACGTGAGTCGGCTAATTGAGTTGCTCCTGCATCAATGAGTATGCGCGCAATAACTGGGTGACCCATAAAGACCTTAGTTACAGGGACAATGTCAATAGACAGTGGTTTTAGTATCTGCATTAGCAGAGCAGAATTCTCTGCTATTTTGCTACAGTTAATTTGCAATCGAGGATTACTCATTGCAGTGAAGACACTTTGATTTCGAGATGAGGAAATGCGACGAGAATCATATGGACTAAAAACATACTTGAGCGACTTAAAGCATCGGTAACGGGTACTGAGAAATCTTTAGAATACCGATAAATGTATTCTTCTACCTCAGTTTCATCCATATCTTCATGGTTTATACATATACCAATAACCTTTATTTGGGTAAATCGTTCAATAAGATCTATTTCATAAGAAAGTTTTGGCATTGGCATATTATCAAAATCTATACGCTCCTTTCGATGTGGCGCATGTTGCAGTACCACAGCATGAGGTGCACTTCCTCTTAAAATCATTGCACTTGTTGAAAATGCAGGGTGACTCAAAGCCCCTTGGCCTTCAATAATGATGATATCGGGCTTTTCGACATGATAAGCTCGGTGAATGACTGCTTCGAGCTCGCCTGGGCAAAATTGTGATGGTATAGAGTCCATCACTAAACCATAAGGTGCTCCTTGGATTACCCCCGTTTGGCCTGTTGCAATCAAAACGGTCTTCAATCCATACTCTGTAAGTGCATTGCTTAGTTTTACTGCCGTCGTGCGTTTTCCTATAGCACAATCAGTGCCCATAACGACAACTCGAGGACATGACACCTCTCGAATGATGTCTTGGTAAATTTGTAAATTATTTATATTTCTTGGCCTTCGGATGTCATATATTGACACGCCATATTCGTTGCAAGCTGCGATAAACTCCGGGTCATCATTTAGATATTGATGTAAACCATTGATAATATTCATGCCCAACGACATAGCTTCCAACATAACTTGGCGCGCGAAATTTGGCAGTAAACCATCGGAGTGGGCTAAACCGTAAATGAAAAAGTTAGGATATTCATCTGCCATTGCAGCTGCTTCATCGAGGCTTGCATAAATAGGGATTCCATTTCTTTTATCATCTAAAACACACCCTGAGTCTAAACCTGCCATTTCGCTATCTATGACTGAAAGTATTTTAAAATTAGATGAGTGACGGATTAGCCCATTGGCTGTTTTACCATCACTTTTAGTAAAATTAGCTTCACAAAAAACAATTGCGGTAGGCACAACATCGAGATCGAAGAAAGAATTAGGTTGAATGCTTTTACTTTGATTTGGTTCATTACTATAGTCAAAAAAGCGTTGCGAAAAAGTCTCTTTCGTTGTGAGTAACTTTTTAATCATGATAACACCTCTAGTAAGTACATACTTAGGGGGCAATTTGTGCATTCCGAGGTTCTAGTTCGGGAGAGGTACAAGCGGTCCCCACTAAGTTAGTTGGGGGACATCTAAGGTAGTCTATTTTTTGAACAGAAGATAGCTAAAAATCAAATTTAATTACTAATAATTTTATTTAAAATGTAATATTATGAATTAAAAGTAATAATTCGAATCGTTTATTAAAACGGGTTAGTGTACTGTGAAGAGGTTGTGTTTATTTAAGTCTTGGAGCATATCTAAGAATTAAACTATTGAATTGCTATCAAAATACTCTAGTAGTATTACTAAGCTCAGAACGGCGCAAAATATGCCAGTTTGTCCTGTATTTTCAGTTGATTGAGCTCTTCGTTATTTGGTTATACGGTTCAAGCTTAAAGTTTTTATAACGGTTAGTGTTTCAAGTGTTAAACAAAATCTATGCACCATATCTGTTTGAATTGGCCTTGTTGATCAAATCCAGATAGCTTAGGCAACACTGCGATTTCAGCTGTTTCCCTGATATTCAGGCATACCTAGCCCAGCCATTCTATTGAGCACTTTCACTTTGATCATCGCTTCAGTGTGCTGCTGATTGAATCCTCGACTGACCAGCTTGTCACCCATAAGCTGTTTATATCGGTACATTGCTGTTTCCGCCAGTGAACGTTGGTGGTAGTTCACACACTTTTTCCACTCACCGCTGCCTATATGCTTTGTTAAAATAACCGCGCTGTTGCGAGCATGTCCATCTTCCCACAACTGCGCATTACACCTTGGCGGGATCACTGCGTCGGCCTTTTTGGCTGCTACTTCGGCATAACAGCCTCTAGTATCATATGCGCCATCCGCTTTTACCGAGCTGACCTTCCTGCGCAATGGTCTGAGTAAGTCGCCAAGAACTTCTGAATCAGCTACGGAGATTGTAGATAACTCCGCACCCACGATTTGGTGCGTATTTGCATCAACGGCCAGGTGTAATTTTCGCCATGTCCGGCGTTTATTCGCACCATGTTTTCTTGCGTGCCACTCACCGTTTCCGTATACCTTCAAACCGGTGCTATCAACCACGATATCAATGCCTCCGGAAGTACTTCTATTTGGTCTGTAATGAACAGCCAACTCTGCACTTCGCTTACACAAACAACTATAAGTTGGCGTATCCAAATCAAGCTTCATCATTGATATCAGAGAAGAAACAAAACCCTGCACAGCTCGAAGAGACAAGCGAAATACAGCCCGCAAAGCCAGGCAGGTCTCAATCGCCAGCTCAGAGAAATGATTAGCTCGCCCTTTACCGCCGTGATGTTGCGTGTTGTTCCACTGCTCAATTGCCCCCTCGGAAAACCAAAGCTGGATATTGCCTCTGGCGATAAGAGCTTTATTGTAATCACGCCAGTTAGTGATACGCTTTTCTTTCAAAATTCAGTCTCGGTGTTTGCTTTTGAGATCTGATCACACAATGCTAGATTAGTTCAATGATTTAGGAAACAACGCCGTTTGAATTCGCCATAAATAGAAACTGTCCAAAAACGCTCTAGAGTGACCGTCTGTTCCTCGTTCATAGAGATCGTTCAGGTAGCATCCATACCTATTTATCAGAACGGCTAAATAAAACACGAGCTAATCCGACCCCCTTTTGTCTGGAAAACTATTTTCCAGATCTAAAAAAGTCCAAATTTCTTTGCGTTTTTTCACTTTTTCTGGAAAAGTCTTCTAGATTAGATGATGTATAGCTATCCAGAGTATTTCCAGATTTTTATGTACAGAGTAGTTGATGACAATGAGATAAGTCTCTTTGTGAGCAATAAAATAAAAGCGCGAGTCTGCTAAAGCTGCTCGCGCTTTTTTATACTGCAACATCGACAATGATTAACCGGATAAACTGCAAACGCAGTCGTGGCTGATAAAACAGCTTGACTTAAGGGCCAAGTCACTAAGAGTGAGTACCCTAAAAATAATCTGTTTTCTTAGAATGTAAAACGAACCGTCACCGAGTGATGGCCACTTTCCTTCACTTTAACCAGTACTTTGGCGCCATCAGGTATGGCAACGTCAGCGGTCATTTTGTTATCACCCGCAGCAGTTAACGTCGCCCCAGCCTTTTTACCATTGGCAAGTACAGTGATGTCACCTGTTACTTTGGCCGTTGGATAAGGTTTACCATGGTCACGAAGATACAGGCTTGCACCGGTTTCTCCGCGTACAAGCTCAAATACCATTTCATGCTCAACCTTTACGACACCACCGTGAACCGGTTTGGTGTCACCGTGCGCCTGTGAAAACGGTGCAAAAAACAGTGTGCTCAATGCAATGAAAGCAAGTGTTATCAATGTGTTTTTCATATTTTATTTCTCTCTTTGTATTGTTAGTAAAATTGTGTCCCGATGCTCCTTCACAAAGGGGCATTGGTTTATTAAATTAGCTCTTTTGAATTACTGTTGAGCCATTGCTCTGTTGGTCTTTTGCCAAATTTCCAGTAAAGCAAGGGGGTCAATAAGGTATCCAGCAGAGTCGAGCTCATCAGGCCGGAAAAAATAACAATGGCCACTGGATGCAATATTTCCTTGCCCGGCTGATCTGCTGCCCACAGTAGCGGAATGAGTGCAAACGCCGTAACCATTGACGTCATCAGCACCGGAGACAAGCGTTCTTTTGCGCCGCGTATTATCAAGGCTTTATCAAATGACTCCCCCTCAAAGCGGATTAGATTTAAGTAATGGCTTATTTTTAAAATGCCATTGCGTGATGCAATTCCGGTAAGCGTGATAAAACCAACAACAGAGGCCACCGATAGTGAGGTTTTGGTTAACCACATGGCGAGCACCGCACCAATCAAGGCCATTGGCAAACTACACATGATAATGGCTGCAAATACCATTGACTGATAACGTAAGTAGAGCACCAGAAAGATTAATGCGAATGACAAAACGCTAAGCACGATCAATAAACGCATGGCTTGTTCCTGTGCTAAGAATTGCCCCTCCAGGCTGATAAAACTATCATCGGGTAATTGATGTTCTGCCACTATCTCCCGAACAGAACCTAGCAACTGTTTTACGTCAACATTTTCACTATTGGCGTAAAGCACTAAGCGACGGCGACCATTTTCCCTGAGCACCTGGTTAGGCCCGTCCTGTAATTGAATATCTGCAATATATGAGATCGGAATCGCCCCCGCCGGCGAATCAATCAAGGTGTTGGCTATGGCATTGGGTGTGCGATCCGCATCCTCCAACCGAAGTACCAGCTCAAACCGCTTCACCCCATCAACGACATCCGTAACACTGGTCCCTTCGGTGAGCATATTCAACTGACGCAGTGCAGAACCCGGTGTGAGACCATATTTGGCCAGTTCGTCATATTTTAAACGCACACTCAACTGGGGAATAAGTACTTGTTTTTCAATATTGACATCAACCAGGCCAGGCACACTTTCGAGCTTCTTGCGCAGTCGCTCAGCGCTGATCCGCAAGCCTTCTAAGTCATCACCAAAGAGCTTTATGGCAAGTTGAGCCCGAACACCTGACAACAGGTGATCAAGTCGATGTGAGATCGGCTGGCCAATGGCAACTTGTCCTGGCAATACAGATAGCTTGTCACGAATTTCAGCGAGGACTTCTTCGCGGCTGCGCGCTGAGGACACTAAATCAACATCCACTTCAGACGAGTGAACCCCTTCAGCATGTTCATCTAACTCAGCGCGACCCGTTCGCCTGCCGACCTGCGTGACTTCTGGCACAGACAACAGCAGAGACTCCGCTAAATGGCCCATTTTGTTGGACTCGCTCAACGAGGTGCCTGGCTCAAAAATAATGCCGAGCACCAAAGAGCCTTCGTTAAAGGCAGGTAAAAACGCGCGGGGAAATTGGATGATACTGGCCGCTGAAATCACCGCGACAAGGCCCGTCACTGTTATCAGTTGCTTTGACTTAGGTAACGCCCAGTCAATCCAAAGACTTTGTAAGTGCTTGAGTTTAATAACCAGCCAGCTGTCACCCTGATGGATCACTTTGGCATTGGGCAGCAAGTAGTAACACAGCACCGGTGTGACGGTCATGGACACTAATAACGAGCCGAGGATCGCCACGATATAGGCAAGACCAAGCGGTGAAAACAACCGCCCCTCAATACCGGGTAACGCAAATAAAGGTAAAAACACCAGGATAACAATGGCGGTTGCGTAAACAATGCCCGAACGCACCTCTACACTTGCTTGCCAAACCACCTCAAACACTGACTTTGGCAAGTGCAATTGTGCATTTTGTTTTAAACGGCGCAGAATGTTTTCAACATCCACCACGGAGTCATCCACTAGTTCACCAATCGCAATAGCAAGCCCCCCCAGCGTCATCACGTTAATACTTTGACCTAGCCACTGGAAAATCAGCACAGTGACAGCTAAGGAAAGCGGAATGGCAAACAGAGAAATAATGGTTGTTTTGACTGAAAGCAGGAACAAAAACAGCACAATTGTGACCATGATTGCGCCATCTCGCAGGGCTTCTGTGACATTGTCAATTGACGATTTGATAAAGTCGGCCTGACGGAACAGGACCTGCGGCTGCGCGATACCTTTTGGTAAACCCGTTTCTAACTCAGCCAGCGCCGCTTCAATTTGCGTTGTTAACTGAACCGTATCGGCATTAGGTTGTTTTTGCACATTGATCACCACCGCGGGCTTGCCATTAAAGCCACCATCACCGCGCTTTTCAGCAGCAGCATAGCTCACCGATGCGACTTCGGATAGCAACACCGGACGTCCCGCGTGCCAGCCAACCGCCAGGTTTTTAAGATGGTCAACCTCTAAGGTACGCCCCTGATGGCGGATCAGGTACTCTTGATTGTTCAAATCAACAAAGCCACCACCAAAATTGGCGGCAAAATCACTGACAGAGGCCTGAAGCGATTCTAAATTCACTTTATGTTGACGCATACGCACCGTATCGGGTGACACGCGCAGCTGGCGTACTTCGCCGCCAATCGGGATCACCTGCGAAACACCAGGAATGGCCAGTAAACGTGGTCGTAAAACGAAATCCGCATATTCTCGGGCAGCCATTGCATCGGTGTTGCCCTGTTCATCAACGGGTAAGGCAATTAACATGACTTCACCCATAATGGACGATACTGGCCCCATCACCGAAGTTATGCCTGCTGGCAATTGCTCTGAGGCTAAATCGAGCCGCTCCGAGACCAGCTGGCGATTGCGGTAAATATCCGTATCCCACTCAAATTCAATGTAAACGATGGATAAGCCAATGCCTGATGTCGAGCGGATCCGCGTTACGCCAGTCACACCATTGAGCAAATTCTCAAGTGGAAACGTCACCAATTGTTCGACTTCTTCAGGTGCCATGCCCCCGGCTTCAGTCAGTACGGTGACCACTGGCTTGTTAAGATTTGGAAACACATCAACCGGCAGTTTTTGCCCTTGCAAAACACCGTAAGCCATCATGACAAAGGCCAGCAAGAGCACAACCAAACGGTTTTTAAGGCTGCTTTTGACTAATAAATTAAACATCTTACCGCCTATCTCACCTGGTTAAGGAGTGATGCACCGTCAACCACAACGCGGTTATCAGCGCCCAACCCTTGGGTCACCAACACCAACCCGGGCTCAAGGTTTTGATAACGAATAAGCTGTGGCAAAAAGCGCTCAGCCGAGAGCTTAATCCAGACTTGTGGCAAATTATTTGGACTGAGAACAACTGCGCTGGCCGGGATGACGATGCCTTCGAGCTTTTCATCAATCGGCGCCTGTATGCTAATACTCTGATTAATAAACAAGTTAGTATTATCCTGGCCCTGTGATAGCTCAAAGTTGAGGTGCACTAAGCCGTTGACAAGCTCCGGTGAAAAACCAAGGTAATTGAGAGAGATGCCCGGCTGCTCGACAACTCTCGCGGATGTTAGCTGCTGAGTTAGCGCAAAATCACGGGTACTGGCTTCAATTAAAAACTGCTCAGTGGCAATGATCTCAAATAATGCTTCGCCTGCTTCAACCCACTGTCCTCTGGATACCGTATGATTAATGAGCACACCTGAGATAGGTGCAATCAGTACCTCCGGTTTTTCTAGGCCTTTTTGTAGTGCTTGCGCTTGCTGTTGCAAGCTTAACAGCTCAGTTTCAAGCTGCTCTAACGCTTGTTTCGAGGCTAAATCTCCCAGCTTTTTTAAGCGCTCCACATCGCGATTGCTTTGTTCAATGCGATTACGAATAGCGATTAATTCGCTGGTCTGACTCGCCAATTCGTATGCGGTGTCCTGGTAACGGATAAGCCCCAGCACATCCCCGGCTTGCACCTTTACACCGGTTGGATGGATACCCGTTTCAGGCGCGTCTAATCGGCCATCACTGCTGGATTGAATCTTTGCATATCCATCAGGATGAGGTTTAACAATGGCATCTAAGCGAACCTGTTTTTTCACTTCAGAGTCGCGAACAAACTGAGTGCGTACATTCAGTAAAGTCTGATGCTTCATCGGTATAATAACTGAGCCGTCAGCTTGTTTGCCTAATGCGCCTTCTACCCTAGTTGGTTTTTGATCGAGATGCTCGCCATTGGGTCCATGGGCCCCTGGAGAGGCCAACAAACTGAACGAATATAAGCTTAATGAAAACAATACTGCATTCTTAAATGTCATTATTTACGCTCCTTTGAGATACGACCCAAAAACAATCCGGCAATGAACACACCAATACACAATCCAATCATCAGCCACGGAAAATCATGATGATGCTCATCGTGCTCAGAATTTGCGTGAGCGCCGGCATCTTCAGCTGCCTGATGGTTTTCTAAATTCGCCACCAGCAAATCACCACTGTGTTCTGTCAAAATGGTCAAAACAACTTCATGTAAACCAGGTTGTTGTAACTGAGAAAGCATCGCAGGCTGTGTAAGTACATAAGCTTGTAATTGCTCATAAAATTCGGCACTTGCACTTAAGTTGCCAAGCTCCAGATCCAATGATGCATGCGCAATTGGGGCATTGGTTTTAAAGTCATGGAGGTAAATAACGAGTTCATTTTCAAGCAGCTCACCGGCTAACTCAAACGTTTCGGTAAAACTCTCAAATTTAGGGTTTGTGGAGCTCGCAACTTTCGCTCGCGTATCCAGGTGCTCACCATTCGGGCCGTGTGCCCCGGGTGATGCCATCGCATTGGAAAGGACAAAAAGCGATGCGATCAGCGCAACGAAAATAACGCTCGCATTCAGCTGCACTGTACGCAGCATATTCAACGTAAAAGACATAGTTAATCCAAAAAAAACGAAACACTTGCCAGCAGACGCAAGTCACTGACAACGAAAAGTTAAGTTGGATTAAGCTCTGGGGGGAGGTGTGGTATGTTTAATAAAAGGGGGCGACCAATCAACGCTAATTGATGCGATCGGGCCTGTCGGTTTTACTTCAGAATTTGAGTAGGGTGACACCTCAACGATACCCGTGGTACAACAGTCAAGGTCTTGATTGATGTGCTTCACGGCTTCTTCCGAAAACGAGAGGCTAAACTCACCCTCATCATCATGGTCGTGACTGTGTGGCTGACCAATTTCGTGCAGTAAAGCATGCACATCGCCCTGAGACTTATGCTCTCCTTCATACGCTACGCTTCCGAATACCTGGGTACTCAGAATGCAAAGCATGATCAGAATGAGCGTCAATTTATGCATCAGGCGACTAAAGATTAACAGTTTGACGAAATCCTACCACCGAAATAAATCGAGCTCAATTTTTAATTTTTTAAAAAATGCAAACGCCTACTATTCAAAACTTTCTTTTACATTGCAGTTAGCACAGCTATTTTTTGAGTGAACTAACCTTTTAGACAATTTTCACTTTTGAGCAGCTAGTAGCAGGACCGTACAGTTCTGGAAAACCAATTTCCAGACTAGATGGCGTATAGGATTCCAGATTTGGATGTACAGAGTAGATTATTACTGGGGCTAATACTCATCGTTATCAGTAAAGTAAAAGCGCTTTGAAACGATGGGAAAGAATTAGCCCCACACGACAACCATGTCTGAATAGCGCACAGTGGTGCTTTATGCACATTTTCCTCTTAGCGAGATTCAGCCTTACTGGTTTTAACCATATCACGGTACTGACTCGGCGTTTTTCCTGTATGCTTTTTAAACACCTGATTAAAACTAGATTTTGAATTAAATCCGCAATCGTAGGCAATATTAATCAACCTGTCACTTTTAGGCCTTTTTCCCAGTTCCTCAATCACCGCATCCACCCTTAATTGGTTTATCAACTCATAGAACCCACCTGAAGCATGCAGGGCCAACACATCAGAAAGCTGATGTCTGCTTATATTCAGTTTTTCTGCCAGTTGAATTTGGCTGAAATCAGGGTGTAAATGAAGTTTGTTCGTCCTGAGCTCTTGCTCGACCAACATCAAAAGGCCTTTCTGTTGTGTTGATACTTCAGGTTTGATTTGCTCTGCGAAGTCTTTATCAGTTATGCCCTCCTTTACGAGTGCACGATTAAAGCCAGCAGGCCTCCCATAGCAAATCAACAAATAACTGATAGAAAATATGCCCACCACAGTAGACAGATAACTCAACGCAATCAGCTTATCTGATTTTTCAAGTTCCATAATGACTGCTGTCACAGAGACGATAAAAACACTCGCCATCATCAGGTAGCAAATCATAGTGACGGTAAGCAACCAACACAACTGGCGAAAAATACTGCTACCGCGTTGTTGCCACCAAAACATAAAAATTTGCCAGCTACCATAGGCCAGATAAAGACAAAAATGCCCTGCGGTGAACAGAGATATCATGGTAAACCGCTCAGAAAAGGGTCTGGTTGATACTGTTTGTAAGTTAAAAGCTTGCGCAGCCAGAAAATCACTTTGCTCATACAATGAGATTGAACCGAAATACCCGACCCACACAAGAAAAGGTAATAAGTGAATTACATCTTTTTTATCAAACCGATGCGCTGAATTTGTCATTGTCATAACAAACGCAATAAAAATGGGGCCCAACAACAAATAACTGTTTAAGCGCTCCCACATCGTTATGAGCAACATATCAGGTTCAAAAAGACCACTGTCTACATAGAAACCAACACACATATTGGTTGAAACAAGCAGTATAAAAGCAGCAAGCAATCTGCCCGGGCCAGAAAACCTCAAGAGATACAAGGATTGAATACAGGCTTGAATACAGCCCAAGGCAACGATATTACTAAAACTGAACATCAAGACTCCCTTGTATTCAAAAATACGTCCAATCTGGCCTCTTCGCACCTTGCAAAGAAAAATAAAAAACATAAAAATCAAGAAGATAAAAATAAACGGTCCATACTGGCCAGTATCCCCGAAAAGCACTAGGCACGAGCTTAACATACAAAACCACACCAACAAATCAGAGGTTAAGTATGCAGTCAAAGATAGAGTTATTATTAAATTACATTGTCATTGTAATCGCAGTGGCTTATGGCGCTTTGGTATTTATAAGCCTTAATTTTAAACTTACTCCTGAACAGATGAGCAACCCGGGAATGGTTATCGCATTTTTAATCTCCTGCACGTTCAACATTACAAGGCTAAAAGAAAAAACAACAAGCTTTAGAATTCACCTTACGGCTCTGTTCGCGAACATACTCACGTTTAGTTACGCAGCAGCGTTCGCGGTGCAAGATCCATGGGTAGCGAAAGTCGTCACGACTATTTTAATGGGGTTAATACTAGCGTTTTCTTTATCTGGCACAATTCAGTTGAAAAAAGGCGCGGCCAATAAAAAGGCATTTAGTACCCAGCATTGAAGGGACGCAAACACAGACAAGCAGAGGCGGAATTTAACCTCTGCTTGTTAAATTCCACAGAGCTTTTAAATAGCTGACTTATCAAAACCACTCGTAATAAAAAACACTTATTCATTAAAGGGAAAGTCATGAATAAAACTTCAACAAGCGTTTCTATCGCAACAATGCAAAACGGCGTCGCCCGCTCTGATGGTAAACTCTCAGCAACAAAAGACGCCTTGATTTTCGAGCCATTGAATAAAAAGTTCGGGTTAGGACCGTATCATATTGAGCGCAGTGCCATATCAAAAATAGAGAGGTGTTATGGTAAAGGGGCAGGTATATTACCTGTAACGACTGAGGCAATCAGAATTACGCTGATAAACGGTCATAGCTATGAGTTTATCATTGCCAATGCGAAAGAGTGGTTGGCCTATTTAAACCGATAATTCACTCTCTGTAAGCACATGGGCACCATAAATCAATCACACAGCTAAAAACACCATTGTTAGTTTTAACTTTAGACCCATTGCTTTATCAAGGCATCATTGTTGAGCCCGGCAATTGGCCAGACGCCAGATGACGGTTTCTGTTCAGAACATAACCCACACTAACGTCTGATTGTACTGAGTTTAATTACTGTGAAGACTTCGTTTTCCCTTTATCCGCAACGGATACCTGGTTTTTAATATGAAACGCGCTGTACTGATTCAGATCCTGTACGTAGACGGCACCAGACTCTTTACCATTGGCGTCATGGTGTGGGGTCGCGATCACCGCCTTACCGTCGGAGAGGCCGATGTTCCAGCCGAGTTGATCGCCTGGCTGCGCATGTTTAGCAACCACTTTGGATGAATAGTGCCAGCCATCAGCGCGCTTTTTATAAACATATAACGCGCCGGTGTCTTTGCCTTGTGCGTCATGGTTCATCGCGCTGATAATCGCCGTATCACCACTAAGCGCCACACCGCGGCCAAAGCGGTCATCGGCCGCGCCATCCGGTGACGTGAGCTTTTGAGCCTGCGCCCAGTGCGTGCCTGTTCGCTCAAAAATATAGGCAGAGCCGGCATCCACGCCCAGCCCCTCTACGTCATCGCGCCTCGCAGAAATCAGCGCCGTATCTCCTGAAATTGCGACCCTGACACCAAAGATATCGGTATCACCGCCATCGGACGCCATCAACTTAGCCTGCTGATGCCATTGCTCCCCGTCTTGCACGTAAATGTATACGGCTCCGGCGTTTTCTGCCGTTTTGTCGTGCAAGTCAGCACCAACGACTATGGTATTGCCATCAACCGCGACGTCGATGCCAAACAAGTCGCCTGCCGCGCCATCACTGGCCATGATTTTGCTCTGATAGCGCCAGGTGTCACCAGAGCGGGTATAAATATACGCAGCACCGGCATCGTTCGCCTTTGCATCATTACGTGGGGCGCCGATCACCAGCACTTTGTCGGTAAATGCTACACTCTGACCAAAGGCATCGCCCGGTTTGGCATCGGGCGCGGTAAAAATCTCAGTTTGTGTCCATGTGTCCGCTTTACGTGCAAAGGCCACCACCGCACCGGCGTCTTTGCCTTTGTCATCTCGTCTCATACCGCCGAGCATAGCAATGTCGTTCTTTAAGACCACCTTACCACCGAGGGTGTCATCAGCAGACAGAGGCTTTGCAACCAGCTTAGCTTGTTGCTGCCAGCCCTTCTCCCCTAATACGTAGACATAGCCCACGCCGCCGTCATTAATC
Source organism: Pseudoalteromonas rubra (assembly GCF_000238295.3). Taxonomy (NCBI): domain Bacteria; kingdom Pseudomonadati; phylum Pseudomonadota; class Gammaproteobacteria; order Alteromonadales; family Pseudoalteromonadaceae; genus Pseudoalteromonas; species Pseudoalteromonas rubra. The sequence goes on along the minus strand of NZ_AHCD03000020.1, from coordinate 324,404 downwards.
CCATTGATATCCGCTTTGTGCGCGCCCACCACAACTGTGTTGCCGTCAATCGCTGCACCATAACCAAAATAGTCTTCCGCCTTGCCATCATTGGCAAGTAACCTGTCTGGCGCCGCAAAGCTATGACCAGCCAATGCTGTCAGCATAGCGCACAGGCTATACTTCATGGTTGATTGTAATTTCACTCGTTCCTTCCTTCTTCTTTCCAGTTACCTTGTATAACTTGTCTGATTTTTGATTATTTCTCAATAGTCTAAACTATTCTTAGGTACATTCATCATACAAAATAACAGGTAAAGCGACATCCGCTTTACGCAAGCAATACAGCATATAGAAGCATCGGAGCAGGTCAAAGTCGTCGTTTTGCTGAAGTTTTACGGATAGCTGGTATAAGCCGAGTTGCTCGAGCTTACCCTGCCAAATCCTGACTTCATCGTCACTTTGATAAGGGAAGGCACATAACCACCTTGAAAAATCCGCAAGCAGCTGTTGTAACTGAGTTATTTCGCGGCCAGGCACAGCAGTTGTTCGGGCATTAAACTTGGCACGCCAACGGTCCAGAAAACGACTTTCCGTTGATATTTGGTCGAAATATAAGGATTGCCACTGTACCCCATCACTCTGCTGCAGTGCGAAGGGTCTCAGCTGTATTTGGTTTCCCTTCTCGCTGACATTACACGCGATATATTTAACCGGTAAACCTTCCAAAGCGGTCATGTTTTTCATGAGCAAGGCATGGTTTTTCTGATAAGGCACCGTTAGCGTAAGTGTGTTTTTATTTGCGTCCCGATACTGGAGCTGAAATTGTTGAAGTGCCTGATCAAATTCCAGATGATGAAACCGATCAGGTGCAATCACAATATACGGCTGAGCCGACCACTCTATGGTGCTAAAATCAGCATAATAAACAAACGGAGCACCTTTTTCTGTAGCAATGACCTCTGTTGACTGCGTACGCCGAATTCGGTCGTATTCATTCACCTCTAACTTATTAAATGACACCAAGTTCCCCATGAGTTCCATCGCGGGTTTCGACGTCTCCCAAAAGCGCATATACCGGGCGACATGTTCAGAGTCAAAGTGACCCGACGTATTTGCTCTGGCTTCTGAAGCCGAAAAAATCTGGCCGTCTGACGATTGAAATAAAATGGTAAGCCCTTGCGCGCGCCCCACACTTTGCCAGGGTTCAGGACCTAAGCAAAAGAGTGTAGTTTGGTCTTGCCCTCCGACTGATTTAACCTCACTGATGGGTTGCTCTATCAGGACCAGAAGGTATGCCAGCTCAGTCATAATCACCAGTTCATCTCTGAGCCCTTCTCCCGATATAAAGCGCTGATAGGCACCAATAATGCGTTTACACGCCTGACTTTCAGCCTTTAGCCCTGCTTTCGCCAGCGGGATGATTAACAATTGTAAGTCCAGTAAATGGGCAGAACGCACCCGATGGATACCCACCCACCACACACAGAGCAGCGCCGCTTTGAGTTCTGTTTGTAGTGTCTTGAGGCTAGTCTGTATCTGAGTTTGCTCAACCAACAACCAATCCGGCCACTGCCACTCCACGCCCTGTTCACAGCTGTAAAGGTAAATACCCCACAGCTTTTCTGCTTTACTGGCAGAGTCTCCGATCAAGTCATCAATATGCTGCGCTTTTGTAAAGCTAAATGCCTGGCCATTAATCTCTATGTGCACCACGGCACCATCCCTGGTACCGCTATAGGATGCGCTGAGCGTGTAGAGTTTATACACTCGACGGACGGCTTCTCGCCCGGCACTTTTCATGAGTGCATCTGGCTCTACTGCTGGAACTTTTACCTCACACGCATCTTCATTCTCTATCACAAATAAAGCGACGGCAACCAGATGCTTACAGAGCCCCTGTACATTGCAACTACACCGGCTTTTGGTAATGTCTTCAACATCCAATGTTCCCGACATCCCCTCTAAGCTGTACTCAACACTCGAGTGGGTCTTCTCAATCGCAGGCGACTCTTTTTGCAATATCTTGTTAGCACGCCGGACCAGCCCTGGGCTCGTAAGCTGCTCTAAAAACTGCTGGTTCATTTCACTAACCCCATTTGTTTCGCAAGCCAATCAGCAAACTGATCTGGACTCAGCGCCGCAATCTCCATACCCAGGCCTGATAAGCGTTTAGTGGCAAAGCTATCGTAAAATGGGTCGCCCCGGTCGTTCATCGCCGTCATGCCTATCATCTTTACTCCACTGCTTATTAACCTTTGCGCTTGCTCAAATAGCGCCTGAGGAGACCCTCCCTCACAAAAGTCAGAGACAGTTGCAATCACAGTTCTGCGTGGATCAGACACGGCATTTTCTGCCACTTGCCAGGCTTTTGTTATCAGAGTTCCTCCGCCAAGCTGCGTTGAGAGCAGCAAGGAAACCGGGTCTTCAACCTTTGAACTCAGATCCACGACACTGGTATCGAAGACATACAAGGTTAACGAAATAGTCGGAAGACGATGGAGGATACCCGCAATCACCGCTGAATATATAATTGACTCAGCCATAGATCCGGATTGATCGATACACATAATCACGTGCCATGGCAGGCTTTGTTGGTGTCGCGTATTAAAGTAAATATTCTGAAAGTGCAGTTTTTTCTTCTCTAAGTCATAGTGTTTCAGATTAGATTTAATTGTTTTTTGCCAGTCCAGGTTAGCCAGTTTTCGCGCCCCACTATGCTCGTATCGATTGATCCGCCCCCTCAGTTTTTGTGTAAAGACTGGCGTTAGCCGGGCAAGCAAGTCATCAACTACAGACTCTATGATCCTTTGCACCTGCTGGCGTACTGCTGGGTTTTGGGTGCTTCCCAGGCTCAACAAGTGCTTGAGTAACCCCACACTTGGCTGTAGTTTTTCCAACACCTTGGGTTCGTTAATACATGCTGACAAAGAGAACTCTTCGATGGCTTCTTTTTGCAGTTGATGAGAAACAGAATTAGGAAATAGCTGGTCAATGTCATTCAGCCATTCAACCAAAGCTGGTGCGCTGTCATCCAGGCCCGCACTCAGTTTATGCCCTCTGTCGGCCAGACCGTGCTGATATAACTGAAAAAGACATTGATCCTGCGCTTGCTGGTTTGCTGACAGCTGGGCGTCCAGGCGGTCTTCCGCGTACCGGCCTAAAGCCAAACGCCAACGTGATTTTAGTCGCTCAGCCATTCAGATAACCCTTGCTGTTTTAAGTTGATGATCATTTCTTGTTGCAGGTATGCAGCACGGTCAATGCTGTTCTGGCTGATGCCAATGGGCTGCCATGCAAGGCGCTCATCCCATTGGTTGATCCCCTGCACACGCTGAGCTATCCGGTCAATCTCCTGACTATCAAGGCGACAAAACATTTTTCGTAATGACGGCAGTATCAGGTTGAACTGCTCATCTGAAATCTGTTCCAGCCAACCATTTAGGAGTGTCAAAATGACCGGCTGTTGATCCAGCCAATGGGGCAACAAGGAAGCAATCGCTTGTAAGGCATCAAACGCGACTTGAGGTTCACGCGAATACAGAAGTGTTAGCTCATGGCCCAATGCATCAATGTCTTCACTTGAACTGGCCATTAACGCAGAGATTGTATAATAAAGCCAGGTTTTGTGGCTTTGTTTATTCACTATCCTCTGTAGCTGTACTTTCCAGTCAGGCGTCAATTGATAGGTCACGCAGAGGCCCTGCAAAGACATCAAAACATCCAGTGCATCTCGTATCTCCAGCGCATTCAATTGCGTTAATTGTCCACACAACTGCAGCCATATTTTTTCAATGAGATCGCGGAGCAAATCGTGTTCATGAGCAAACAATGGATGTTTAGCCAATGAAAGCAAATGAATCATTGCTGATATCAGCGCTTTCAGATCCGTTTGCAGCTCTACGACCTGACAACATGCGCTCAGATTGTCCGCTACCAGTTCATCCAGCCCACACTGGATAGCATTGGCAATCCACTCGATACGCTCCTCGAAATCCAGATCGGGCAATTGCATCAGGAGCGTTTTTTTCACCACTTCATCGAGCCTATCACTCAACCCGGACAATTCAAGCAGTCTGACTTCGACATGGGGAGACCATTGGTATTCCCACACCTCGTGCTGACGCGATAAGTCCGCGCCATGCGAAAAACTCGGGCCGACCAAACGCGTACAAAATGGAATGCCAAGTATGCAGCAGCTAAACAGAAATTGTCGCCTGTTGCGTGTTGAGCCGCTCGGCTCAAAAACATCAAACCGTGCCTTTTTAGCTTCACTGTACTGCAAAGACAAACGATGCTGCTTTGCCAACGCCCGCACATTCGCAATTAAAGGCAGCTCAACGCTTCCCTCTGGCAGTTCTCCCAAGGCTCTGCCACGCCACTCAAGCTGCAGCTGAGTGAACCAACTAGTCGTTTTTTCTCCCTGTAGCCAGCAACTTGTAATACTATCTGACAAGTCGTAATAACTTGGCTGGTTCAAGCCCCGCAACTGCAATATTCCCTGAAGGTGCTCGGTGACCTTAATCTTATCGGCAACCGACATAAAATCGGGGGCACTGCGTGCGAGCATAGTCAACACCAGTTCAAAATTTGCAACTTTGCTGCGGCGCATCAGAAACCACTCTTTGGTATAACCCGGATATGGCATACCTGCCCGATAGCCTAACAGTGCATCCAACTGAGGTTCACTGTATCGCACCAGATAACTTTGCTCACCGGGTGTGTGATCCAATTGCGCGTGATCATCAAATGCAAATAAAGCAGGGACATGGAATCCGCCTGTCAGTACCAGTATTTTGTTGTCTTTTTTATGCGCTGTTGAGATATGAGCACGCATATGGTCTTCTCTCAGCTCGTCGCCCTGTCGCGCCAGTTGTGCCTGAGAAAAACACGCCCGGCTGGCCGCACAAAACAATAAAACCTGAAAAAAGAACGCATCAGCACTGGTAAATTCTTTTTGCTCAAACAAGCGACACCAGAGTTCATCGGCATCTCGGCATTGATAACGCTGCTGTAACTGCAAGCTGTAACTAGAACTGTTTAGCCAGGACTCATCCCAACATGCCTCGCCTGGAGCGTCTTGACTATATGGTAAGTCAATAAAACAGATCTCAGCCCCAGCCTGCTTTGCCCACTTGATAGCCTGATATTCCGGGCTATTTTCAGCCAATGGAAAAAAACTGCCTTGCTGGTAGATGGCGATCGGCGGCTTGGTGTGGGCGCTTGCAATATCGTCCACGTGCTCCAGATAGTTCGCAGGTGCCTCAATCAGCACCTGCTCTGGTTGAAACGCATTTAACAGTTCAAGCAGGTACAAGCTGCAAGCAGGACTATGATGACGGATTGGTGCCCAGCGTATTCTCTCATGCGCGTAAAATAGCTCAGACAGTTCCTGTTTCCATTGACCCGCGTTCAGCTCATCCACAGCACTTTTCCTGCTTCAAAAAAGTCCCGCCAATGGGCCTGTTCACGGGCTCTCTCGCGCACGATAATGTCGAGATAACTGGCTAATTTAACCATATCTTCCACATTGTCTTTGATTACACTGCCATGCATTTGCTGGGCGATATGCGCCCCGCTGAGCGGCTGTTGTAAAAAGTGGCTTTGTAAAGCGCATGCATGCACAATATTGACCGCCTCTGCGGTCGACAAAACCGCTTCCAGACTTTGCAGATTGCTCTGCCCCTTGCGCCTCAGATCATTGAATACCTGTACAAGCAAAGCCACCAGCTCATCGGCAATGGCAACTGACACTGACTGTTGCTCTAACTGTGCACTTACCTGTGACTGGATCAGGCGTCGTTCCTGAAGGGGATCCTGAAGCACCGGTACGGTTTCAAAGTTAAACCGACGTTTGAGTGCGCTGGACATTTCATTCACGCCCTTATCCGCCAGGTTTGCGGTGCCAATCAGGTTAAACCCTGGCTGAGCCTGAATACTGACCCCCAATTCAGGCACTGTGAGTTGTTTCTCAGACAAAATTGAAATCAGTGCATCCTGAATTTCCTGAGGACACCGGGTCAGCTCCTCAATTCTGGCTATCTTGCCTTGCTCCATCGCATGGTAAATCGGGCTTTTTACCAGCGCTTCTAAACTGGGCCCGTTCGACAATAGTTGTGCAAAATTCCAGGTGTATTTCAGTTGTTCTTCACTTGTCCCGGCAGTGCCCTGAACCAATAGCTCACTGGTCCCACTGATAGCGCACGCCAGTAACTCCGACAGCATTGACTTTGCGGTACCCGGCGGGCCGACCAGCATCAGGCCCTGGTTGCTCATTAAACTGACTATGGCACGCTCTACTAATGCGACTTCGCCATAGTACTTTTTGTCTACCCCCAGCTCAGGCTCGCCGAGTATAAAAGCCTTCACAGCCCGGGGAGAGAGCTGCCACCCTTGTGGCTTAGGTGCAGAATCTTGCTCTTTAAGCAAAGCCAGTTCATTGGCAAATTTTTGCTCCGCTCGCTGGCGTAATGGCTTCACCATGGCAGTTTACTCTTCCAGTTTGCATCTTCAGAACACTTGGCAGCGACCCTTTCGTAATCCAATGCCATAGCATTGAGCAGACTTTTGTTGAGCTCATTCAAAGGCACAAAGTCCTGCTCCCGCCAGTAATTTGATTTAGACAAGGGCACAACCCCCACACTGTAAATAGCCGCAGCCATGTTTTCTTCCGGCAGCTGGCTGCCAGAAAACTCAAATATCAAGCGGTAGCCCAGTGACTGAAATTCTTTGAAGTAAAAGAAGAAGGTGCCCCCATCTTCGGCTGCACTGCGCTGATAGCCTCTTTTGGTTAACAGGCCACGTAGCGTGAATGTGTCACTTAAAAACCCTCTGAAATGGGTCAACTGAGTTTGCTTTGGTTCGATGCTTGCCAAATTAAATTGTGCTGCGGCTAGTTGCTCAAATAAAGGTTTTACTTTGTAATCCTTCATATGCGCTAGCCACAGCTTGAGCTGTTCAGCAGTGAATTCATGACCGGATGCCAAACGCACCTGAGTGATCTCGTCGGTTTCCAGCTCTTCATCGTCCAGGTCCAGTAACTCGCCATCATCACTGGGACGTGCAGCCACCCACTGGTTGCCGATCTCAAACTGCCAAACGAGCCTTTGCACCAAGTGATACATGACCGGATGCTGCCATAAGTATTCCTGCCAATCTGCAAACGTCCATTCGCGGCCACAGCACATGGCTTCAAACAATCGTTGCGTTTGTAATGCAATGACTTGTTTCAGCTCTTTTTTATTGGCGTTGAATTGCTTCTTAGCCTGGTTATACAACTCAGTGTCGTCGTCCTGGCGAGCCTGTGGCAAAGATTTAAGTGCCTTCCCCTGTTCATTGAGAATCGATATTTTGAGATCAGACGTAAGCGCCAGCTTTAACTCTCTATTACCTAACTCAAAAGTCTCCATTTCACCAGCAACACTAAAGCCCGCACTGGGGATGGTGCGGTCTGCCAATTCATCCTGGCTCCAGCCATTTCGCTCGGCGATCCGCTCAATCAAAGTTCTTGCGGTTTCCTGCACTGAATGGGTGCGGTAACGACGAGCCGTACTCAGAAGTAATTGTATCGCGGCCATATCATCACTGTTAGCCAGGCTGGTCAGCATGGCTTCAATCTGGTGACGTCGCGTATAATGCTGCTTCATATAGCGAGATACCAATTCAACGGCTTCAGCACCTATCATGCCGCTGATCAGGCAAAGCATGCCTTTATCTTTAATGGCCGACCCCAGCAAAGTCTCTTTGTGAGATTTAAACAACCATTTATAAGCATCTTCAACAGTTTTGTTCGCATAATCCGCTCCCCAGTCTGTATTGGCATAGCGTTGCCAATTCGCATACCTTTGTGCTTTATTTTCTTGCGCGTATTCATGCGCTTCACTATCAGAAGGGCACGCTGTATCCTGACCAACAAACGCGGAAAAAACATACCTGCCCAACTGATGCTGACTCGTCCTGTCGAGCAAACGCAGATAGTGTAATAACAACGGATTGGCACCGGGCTCTTTGAGCTTGACAGCAAGCACAATCCACCAGCGAATGATCTTTGCATCCACCTTGCTACCATCAGAAAAAGACAACGCCGGGAGCTGTTCAAAAGGGAACCATGCCATGGACTTAGGTATGGCCTTTTTTAATCCCAGCTGTGCTTCTTTGAGCAATTTGTCTGGCGACAAATAAGCAGAAATGTCCTGCCCTAACTCAGAAAGCGCCGCGAGTCCTTCCGCTTTTGCAGATTCCCGCTTTTCTTTGTCTACCATTTGCTCCAGTGCAGGAATGGCTTCCCGGGCATTCAATTTTGCCAACCATCGTGCAGCCTGAATACGCAGCTCTTGCTTGCCCGAACACAAGGCCTGTGTTACCCGCCCGATATCTATCTCAAAGTGATCCAACACCTGCTGTGCGGCAGAGCGCGATATTTTGGCATCCCCCAGAGCCAGCTCATACAGAAAATTTGAGTAGCGCGTTGGCAATTTAGGTAAATACTTTAACAACCAGATAGCTCTTTCAAAATAACGTATCCGATAGAACTGGTCGTGGTCTTTCGGGTTGAACAAACGATGGTCTAATATGGCTTTTTGTTCAATTAAAAACGGCCATATCTTAATCGTGTCGCCCACACCAGTGGGCAATTCATCTACCTCGTCTCCCCAAAATGGTTTAAAGATCAGATCGTTAATGCGCTCTGTACTGAAACCTTTGCGTTGGTAGTACTCAACAATCTGCCGATAATCATTCAGTTGCGGGGTGCTTGTCCTGGCCAGCGCTTCAAAAAGCGAATGATCAAAAACCTGATAACAGCGAGCCGGGAACAGATTGATATAGTTTATCAAATGCATAAGCTCTATATCACTGTTTTCCAGAACCCGTGCCTTTGAAAATGCTTCCGCAACAAAACGCCTTACTTTATGAGTGTCAGCATTTGCCACACCAGATTCAATGGCCACCAGCTCTTGGGCAATGTCTTTGCTCGTCAGTGCCTGTAACTCTTGAAGCTCCTTCTGGGCATAAGTCCAGTCGGTGTTATTCTCTTTATTATCAGCGACCTCTTGTCTGGCTCGTTCTTTTTTGTGCTCCGCCAGCAGTTCCAGGGCAGTGAAGCAATCTCGTTTTAGCTGCTCAGGTAAAGGGGTTGAGTCTGGCAGCGCAACAAAGCTGGGCAAAGTGATATTTGCAAAAGCCTGAGCGACCTCGTTTGTTGCAGCCTTGTCTGACAAAACTTTTTCAATAGACTCCAGCACTGCTTTAGCGGTCTCTGTTTGACGCCAGGTTTTCAGTAAACTCTCGCCATTTTCTAAACACTCAGGAGCTATTTCTACCCAGTGTTTTCGCAATGTGGCATTTAAATGTCTGTAGTTGCTCTCAAGGTATAACGCCAGCTTCCGGGTATCTAAAAACGGCAGCAGTGCTTTTGCCTTGTCACGCACCACTTTGGAAGAGTCTGAATGCAGCAGCATCGCCAGTGACATCAGATTTGATTTGTCTTTTCGCTCAACAACAAAGCGTATTAACTCACATCTTGCTGCGATTGACAGCTTTTCCAGCTGATGCGGATCAGCAGGCAGCTGGCAAAACCCGATATGATCAACATGAATTAAAAACCGCTCAATGGCTGGCATCGCGAAATACCCTGCATTCGCCCTCAACTCCAGCAAATAGATCCAGATGCTCTCTTTATCAATGCCATTTGCTTTGGCCAGTTCGAATAACCAGGTTACAGATTGGAACGGCGCAGGCTCCACACCGGTTTGGGAGTTTGCATCGTGAATGTAAGCAAAATTCAGCACATCCAGTAACTGGCGGATCCAGCCGGGTAAACTAGGGTTCTGCACAGTGGATATGGAAAGCTCCCTTCCGCAGCTGGCTAGCACATTGCCAAGACGACGCGCAACATCAAAGTCACACAACAACGCACTGCGCAAAAAATCAATGTAATTGTAGGCGCGGACATTATTTTCAAACCCACTACCGCTCTGTCCACCCTTAAGGTAGTAAATCATCAGCCGTGTCTGATGAAGTGTTACTTCCTGAAGTTGCTGCTCAGTGAGTTGCTGCAAGTCGGTTAATACACTGTCAGATTCACCCGACACCACGTAAGACACTATCCGTCGGGGTAGTTTGGGGTCAAATTGCTCGAAGTCCTTGCATGCTTTCTCAAGGCCATCCTGCTGAACAGTATTGGTGTAAGTTTTAAGTATATTCCCTAAAAGATCGGACAACATAGCATCACTCCCTATTGTAATTTCCCGACAATTGAACCAAACAAACTTGTAGAACTCAATGCTATTCGCAGCAGCCATTGGACTGAACTATGCTCACCAACTCTTACCTGGTATCACATCTATCTAAAAACTCTCCATATTCCATGCAGATTTGTCCGCTACCCTCAGCATAAAAGTACCTAAAATAAGAAATTAAGGAACGCGAATGAACACCAAGTTACATGCGCTCTGTCTGGCAGTTGCGCTGGGCGTTTCGGGGCAGGCAATGGCAACCTGTAGCGGGCTTGCGGGCGGCGCTTCGGCTTACCTGGACGGCGAAACGCTGAAAGTTAAGGGCTCACGCCACAGCGAACAGTTCACCCTCAGTAAATCCGGCGATACCCTGACCGTGACCCGGAAAGTGGGTAGCAACAGTAGCTGTGAGACCTTCTTTATGAGCCAGATCAGTGCGCTTGAAGCGCGCCTGGGCAATGGGGCCGATTCGTTCAATGCCAGCAGCATTGCGGTATCACAAACCCTGTACGGACAATATGGTAACGACACCCTGATCTCGGGTAATCAAAACGATCGCCTCTACGGTGGCCGGGGCAACGATACCCTAAAGGGCAACAGTGGTAATGACCAGCTGTTCGGTGAAGATGGCAGCGACACACTGCACGGCGGCTGGGGGAATGATCAGCTCAAAGGCGGCAATCACCATGACAAGCTGTTTGGTGATTATAACGACGATACCTTATGGGGTGATGATGGCGGCGACTTGCTGATGGGTGGTCAGGGTACCGATGTACTTTACGGAGGCAATGACAACGACTACCTGGGCGGTGGCTGTCGTCTGGCTAATGCTAACAATGGCTATATTTATGCGCAGAGCAACTGTAACAGCAATCGCGATGGCAACGATAAACTCTACGGCGGCGCGGGTCATGATGTACTCAGCGGCGACAACGGTCATGACACCCTGTATGGCGAAGATGGCAATGACTACCTGACCGGCAATGGCGGCCGCGAAGATCGCTTACATGGCGGCAATGGCAACGATGCCTTGTTCGAAAATGGTGATGGTAATCCAAACAGCCTGCGCTGGCACAAAGCCTGGGGTAACAATGGTGACGATATCCTCTTTACCAATGGCGAAAACTCCAACCAGGAAGGCGGTAAAGACAATGATGTGATCATCACTTCTTCGAGTGGCTATGAAGCAAAAATTCATGGCGGAAAAAGTGCCGACTTCATCTGGAGTGCCGACGCTGCGCCTCAGGGCACCTGTGGTAAAGGCGATGACAAGGGCATGGTATTTCTGAATAGCTGTGAAGGCACTACCTGGGTCAAAGACTACCAGGGTCTGTTGTCTAAGGTGGATAACAGAAGTAACTTCAATAACCCGTATTACGAGGCGGCCAACGCGGTAGTTGAAATGTCAGGTGAATACTCTGGCTATAACAATGGCTGGCGTAGCCTGGGTGTCCGCCCGACTCCGTTATACGACATTGTATCCGGTGCCGTCTTTGCGCGCTGGCTGAGCGACCAATCGACTCTGCCATATTCTTACTATGAATGGCGGGTTGATTATAATGTCGGGAATTCTGGCATTTACGGCACTTACTTTAACTGCATGGAAAACAACGTCGCCTATATGTGCCGACATATAATTCAGCAAACTGAGACCTGCTATAACAGCAGTGGTGACTCCATTAGCTGTAGTTAACTCGAATTACAGCCTGACAAGGAAGTCAGAAGCACGCTGCCTATGAAACACTTTTCTGGTTACGGCCCTCTGGTCACATTAAAACAATTAAGGTACAACTAAATCTCACTTCACGACCTGACAACACCCGGATGTTATTATGGCTTTACTGCTTTACCTCGCTGCCACATTGCTCGTTTTAGTTTCGCTGGCACATTCTTACCTCGGTGAGCGCTTTATTCTGATTCGGCTGTTTAAGCGGAATAATCTGCCCCAACTGTTTGGCAGTAGCGATTTTACCATCCGAACACTGCGTTTTGCCTGGCACCTGACTTCCATTGCCTGGCTGGGGTTTGCCGCACTTTTGATTGCGCTGGCATCACCTGGATTCACTCTTGCTACGCTACTGCACATCACCGCGCTGACATTTGCGCTACACAGTTTACTGGCTTTGGGTTTATCAAAAGGAAGGCACTGGTCATGGATATTATTTGCTGTGGTGAGTGTGCTGCTTGTAGTGGCCCCGATGTAGCTGGCCACAGTCTCCAACTCCCGTGGTGCTTTCATCACCGTCAAGCTATTCAAGGTCCCACAAATGATATAGTATAACAGTTTATTCAAGGCGCTCAGCAGCTCGTATGATCAGCCTGCGCAAGCGCTTACGTTAATCATCAAGGTGAGGAATCCATGAGAAACCTGTCTGAAAGGTTAGACAAATACGCCATCGGCTTGTCTGCGATGTGCGTCGTTCATTGCTTGTTTGTGCCCCTGCTGGTTGCCCTGCTGCCGGCGTTCGGTGCGACCTTCTTTTCAGATGAGGCATTTCATCGCTGGTTACTCGTTGGTGTGCTGGTGACCAGCAGCAGCGCATTATTTCTGGGGTGTAAAAAGCACAACCAGTGGCGTATTTTTGGCTACGGCACCGCAGGCATCGGCGTGTTGTTCTTCGCCGCATTTTTTGCCCATGACTTAATGGCAGAGGAAGGGGAAAAATTACTGACCATTTTAGGTAGCGTGTTGCTGGTGATCAGCCACTATAAAAACTTTAACCTGTGTCAGACCGGGCGTTGCCACTAATCCACCCTGCATGGCCGCCTTTACAATCAATGTGCGGCCAAAACCTGTATGACAAGCTCATTCAATTTGCCTGGGTCACTACCCGGTCCAACGACCAGTAATTTACTCCCCGTAACCGGCTCGCCCTTGAACGGCCGGATCGACACAGCGCCATCCGGACATCGCTCAAAGTAAGTATAATCAGAACTTGTACCAATTCGAGTGCAACCTTTCACGCGCAAAATGGTCTCGGGTATACGCGCACACAAAGCCTCAATGCAGGATTCATCAGGTAAAGCAGGTAACGCCACAGAGCAGGACGCCCAGTGTGATTTTTGATGCTCAAATGCATCTACATTACCCGACACAGGTGACAGCTCCGGCAGCTGCCAAAGTGCAAGTTCACTCCCCCCCTGAATTGTCGCGTTTGGGTTCACCTGGTGAAGTTCATCCTTAACACTTTGTATACGCGCGTCGGATAAGCCGGTGGTATGTGTGAGCACAATGAGCGAAGAGACCTGCACCTGATTGGCCTCCAGCGCATTGTGCTCACCACGACATTGCCAGTTTTTGGCATCGACCACCGCGATCTGTACCGGGGGTTTAAAGCGTTCGTCCAGCCCCACACCAAGAAACCCCATTAAACGACAGGCATCGGATGTACCATTCGCTTCAATCAAGGTGATCCCTCGCTTGCGCTGTGGAATACGATTAATGCTGTCGCGCAGCGCGGTGATGCCGCTGCAACAAATACAGCTGCCATCGAGCGGCTTTAACGCCCCTTCACTGAGCTGTTCGGCCAGTTGTCTGGCATCCAGCTCGGCATGCTCATAATCATTCAGGATCACATAGGGGTCCCAGTCGGCTTGCTGAGCCTCAAGTAGCAAACGTTTTAACAGCGTGGTTTTACCCGCGCCCAAAAAGCCAACCAGTACAAGGATTGGTTCCATACTTACATTGCTCTCCAGCCAACTTATAAATAGTCATGACCTGACAGTCATCTGACGACAATCCAGTGCAGTCAAATACTAACACACTGTGACTTTACCACTCAGTCAATAAAATCCAGCGTGAGCAACAAGCGGGCTTCTCCCGCTCCGGGGGCTGGCGAACGATGCACCAGGGCTCCTTCTTCATTGCCAAGCCAGCCTGAGCCTTTCAATAGCGCAACATCACCAGTATTGAGTTGCTGAATGTCCGATTCACACGTGTAGATTCCTGATTCATGGTCCTTTTTACCTTTGCTACCGGCACCAAGTTTGCTGCGATCGACTGTATCGTGAGGCAACCACTGAGAGGCCACACCGCCCAGCGTACTCACCAGCCGGCAAGGTATGTGATCGACATGGAACTTAGGACACATGGCTTTATTGAGTATCGTGAGCCTGAGCCCGGCGCGCTTTAACTCAAACAAAGTACAAAACATATCCACCAGCATCGCCAGGTGCTCAGTCAGCGCAGGCTTATCAACAAGCAACGCAGAGGCGGCGTGCAATTCGCCTATCGTTTGCTCAGGAGTCGCCGCAATCGACAGCTGCAACTCGCTGGTATTGCTGAGTAAATTTGTTACTTCTGAATTAAGCGCCTGAGTCAGCGTGCATTGCCAGACACTCAGGTTAATATCTTCGCGATAGATATCCGTCAGAACGTTCGGCTCAGAGGATATGGCTGCATACCGATTGGCAGGGATCATTGAATTGTCATTAGTGGCTAAAGCACGGGTCATGGTCTTCTCCTACATCTGCACCGAGTTGTGCGACATTCACAACAAAGGTTACAGTATAACATATCGAAGAATTACAAACAGAGTAAGGACTGCCCACAGGCAGCCCTTCAATTGCTGGTTTTATGGTGCAACATTGAGTCCGCGACGCTTAAGCAGCGCTTCGGTGGTTGGTTCTGCACCACGGAACGCTTTATACGACTCCATCAGGTCACGAGAGTTGCCCACTTCGAGAATGTTCTTGCGATAGTGCGTACCAATCTTGCGGTTTAGCCCGCCCTGAGACTGTACATAAGCAAAGGCATCAGCAGCCAGGATCTCACTCCACATATAGGCGTAGTAACCCGCTGAATAACCGCCACCCATTGAGTGCGCGAAGTAAGCCGATTTGTATCTGGGTGGTACATAGTCGATGTTCACGCCATGCTTGCTCAATGCAGCTTGCTCGAATTCAACCAGATCCTGCAACGGCGCATCAGCAGCCAGTGCATGCCACTCCATATCCAGCAGCGCAGCCGCTACATATTCCAGTGTGTCAAAACCCATATTGAAACTGCGGCTGGCAACAACCTTTTCTAGCAATTCTTTCGGAATGGCTGCTCCGGTTTGATAATGCTTAGCGTAGTTCTTAATGACTTCCGGGTGGATAGCCCAGTCTTCTTCGAACGTTGACGGGAATTCAACAAAGTCACGAGACACAGACGTCCCCGACAGCGTCGGATATTTAACCTGAGACAACATACCGTGTAGGCCGTGACCCAGTTCGTGGAACATAGTAGTGGTTTCAGAATAGCTCAGTAGGGTCGGCTGACCTTCAGGGGCTTTTTCAATGTTCATCACATTCACCACCACTGGGCGCTCCTGGTCAAGGCCCGATTGCTTCACAAACGAACTCATCCAGGCGCCACCGCGCTTGCCTTCACGGGCAAAGTAGTCGGCCATAAAAATAGCCAGGCTGGTGCCGTCTGCGTCAAACACTTCATAGGCTTTCACATCCGGGTGATAGACCGGAATATCAGTGCGTGGTTTGAAGGTCACGCCATACAGGCGCTCCATAGTAAAGAACAAGCCGTCTTCCAGCACTCGATCAAACTCAAAATAAGCTTTCACCTCAGACTCGTCCAGATCGAACTTATCCTGACGTACCTGATCGGCGTAATACAACCAGTCCCAGGCAGCCAGTTCAAAATCGCCACCCGTTGCACGAATTTTGTCATTGATGGCCTGCGCTTCCGCTTCCACGTTTTTCAGCAAAGCAGGCACCATGCTGGCAAACATGTCGTAAACCGCAGTTGGCGTTTTAGCCATTTGTGCATCCAGGCCATAGTGAGCCCAGCTTTGATAGCCCAGTAACGCAGCCTTTTTTGCTCTCAGCTGTGCCAGTTGTGCAACAATTTCCCGGTTGTTATTCTCACCTGCTAAGCCACGTTCAGCAGAGGCGCGCCATACTTGCTCACGCAACTGACGGTCTTTCAGCTTAGCCAAAATAGGCTGGCGCGTGGTGTTGGTAATTTTGATCAAATACTGACCCGGATGCCCGGCTTGCTCAGCCGCTTGTGCCAGCTGCGCAATATGTGCGTCTGTCAGGCCAGCCAGTTTCGCTTTGTCCTGAACCAGCACCACATTACTCTTAGACATGGCCAGTAAATGCTGCGAGAACTGCGTCGTCAGAGAAGACAAATCCGCGTTAATTTCACGGATCTCTTTTTGTTGCGACTCAGTCAGCTTGGCGCCCGCTCTGACAAAGTTCTTATAATAGACTTCCGTCAGACGCTTTTCTTCTGCGCCCAGGTTAAGCACATTAAGCTGACCGTAAACTTCAGCTACCCGCTTATAAAGCGCTTTGTTCAGATAAATATTATCGTAGTGGCCAGCCAGCTTAGGGGCCATTTCAGACTGGATCTCACGACGCTTTGCATTTGAATCGGTATTAGACAGGTTGAAGAATACCCCCTGCGTGCGCTTTAGTAACTCACCACTTCGCTCCAATGCAATAATGGTATTACTAAAACTGGCAGACTCGTTTTGGCTAATGATAGCATTCACTTCAGCCATTTGCTCAGCCATGCCTTGCTCAAAGGCAGGCATAAAGTGCGCATCATCAATGCGGTTAAAGTCAGGTGATTGATATTGCAAGGTGCTTGCTACCAGTAAAGGATTACCCTCAGTTACCGTCGCAGACGCTGCTGTTTTTTGCAAGCCTGACGTACGATCCCCGCCCGTGCAGGCCGTCACAAGTAAGGCAGAGCTCACTGCCAGTGCAAGTAACTTTTTCATCGTCGATTCTCTCATCTGTAAAATAGAGCGGATATGTTATAATATAACAAAACAATCAACAATCTTTGTTGCGCTAAACAGACCCATATGTGAGTTGGGTACGCAAAGAAAAATACGCGCAATGTTGATTGGGCCTGCGTCGTGGCCCAAAAGAACAGCCTTAAGTTTTGTTTATCTCTACAATTAATCAGGATACCAATGGCACGCTTAATTAAACACGCCACCTTAGTGAATGAAGGTAAGCTTTACGTTTCTGATCTCAGAATTGAAAACCAGTACATTGCTGAAATTGGCCCGGATTTATCGGCCAGACCCAATGAAACAGTCATCGATGCCCAGGGCATGTGGCTGATGCCCGGCATGATAGATGATCAAGTGCACTTCAGAGAACCCGGCCTGACCCATAAAGGTTCCATTGCAAGTGAATCGGCCGCAGCCGCAGCCGGCGGGATCACCAGCTTTATGGAAATGCCCAATGTCTCACCTTCAACCACGACCCGACAAGCACTCGCAGACAAACAAGCCATTGCACAACGAGATTCAGTCGCAAACTACGCGTTTTACCTCGGCGCTACACCTGATAATTTAGATGAGATCAAAGCCGTTGATCCACGTCAGGTGTGTGGCGTGAAAGTCTTTATGGGTGCATCAACCGGCGATTTACTGGTAGAGCACCCCGCTGCCCTGGATGCGATTTTCAGAGAATGTCCCACCCTTATCGCCACGCACTGTGAACAAGGTTCAGTGATCCAGCAAAATAATGCGCGCATTGAGCAACAATATGGTACGCCGCAAATCATCCATCACCCGATGATCCGTGATGATGAAGCCTGCTATCAATCCTCTTCTTATGCCGTCGCGCTTGCTAAAAAATATCGTACGCAACTGCATGTGCTGCACTTAACCACGGCAAAAGAATTGAGCTTATTCAGCACTGCGCCTTTGGCAGAAAAGCACATCACAGCCGAAGCCTGTGTTCATCATTTGTGGTTTAACGAACAAGATTATCCGGCCTTGGGCAACCTCATCAAATGTAACCCGGCCATAAAAGCTGAATCGGACCGGCTCGCGTTGCTAAAAGCCCTGCATGACGGCCGCATTGATATCATTGCCACCGATCACGCCCCGCACACCTGGCAAGAGAAAAACGTGCCCTATCCGCAAGCACCGGCAGGTCTGCCACTGGTTGAACATGCCTTACTGACGCTCTTGGAACAGGTTAAACGTGGTGCAATGACGCTTGAGCAGGTGGTTGAGAAAACTGCACATAACGTTGCAACCCGCTTTGCCATCGACAAACGGGGTTTCCTCAGAGAAGGATATTTTGCCGATCTGGTACTGATTGATCCAAATCACGCAACTCACGTACAACACGAGCAAACCCGTTACCTGTGTAAGTGGAGTCCGTTTCATAACACCACTTTCTCTCATCAGATCCGTGCGACCTTCGTTAATGGTGCCATGGTGTTTGATGGTGACAAGGTCAATACCGAGCACAATGCCGCGCAGGCGTTACGTTTTAACCGTTAAGTGAGACTCATAAATTATGATGCAACTCCCCGATATTGCGACCCATTTTGAGCCAGACAGCCAAAGCCCGCTGAAGTGGGTTGGGATGGAAAAAATCGCACTGCCCATGCAGGTACGCTGCGATCAGACCAGCGTCAACATCAATACCCTGATGGACGTTTTTGTCAGTCTGGACACAGGCGCAAAAGGCATTCATATGTCGCGTTTGTACCTGCTTGCCAACGAGGCACTGGTAGGGACTGAACTCACGTACGCACAGCTGGATAAGGTACTCAAAGAGATAGTCGCGTCTCAACAAGGTCTCAGTCAGTCTGCCAAGTTGGTGTTGAAGTTTGAGCTGCCACTGAACAGACCCGCTCTGAAAAGCAGCTACAGCGGCTACAATGCTTATCCGATAGAATTGCATTGTGAGCACCTTGAAGGCAAAACCCACTGCAAACTTATCAGCACCATTACCTACAGCAGCACCTGCCCTTGTTCAGCGGCTTTGTCTCGCCAGTTACTGAGCGACACGGTCGAGCAGCAGTTTGCGGATCAGGACAATATAGACAAAGCACAATTACTGGCATGGCTCAAAGGGCCACAAGGGTCAGTCGCAACGCCACACAGCCAGCGCTCTTTTGCCTACATTGAAGCCGATCTGGCTGGCGGTCACTTACCCGATCTGGCGCACTGGCTTTCATTGTTTGAGGAAACGCTGGCAACGCCAGTTCAAACGGCGGTTAAGCGTGAAGATGAGCAGGCGTTTGCTGCACTGAATGCACAAAACCTGATGTTTTGTGAAGACGCTGCAAGGCGTATTAAAGCAACACTGGAATCAATCACAGAAGTCAAAGACTACCAGTTTAAAGTTGAGCATCAGGAAAGCCTGCATGCGCACAATGCTGTAGTGTACGACCGCAAATCTTAGAGCCATAACGCACCCACGTAACAGGTTACGTGGGTGTTTATCCCAACTAGATACGGGTGAACGTCATTTCCCAGTTGGTTTCCCAATGTTCACCGCCATCTTTAGAAAAAGCCTGTGACCAGGTTGGTTGTTCCGGGTTCGTGGCATCCCAAATAAAGCGTACCTTGATAGCCTGACCATGATACTCCTCGTCGGCATAAAAACGCCCTATGCCATCGGTGAACGCGCCCACCACCGGCGTATCCAGCATGCCAGGATTACGCCCATCCAGCCACCAGATAGACCACTGACCGGTGCTTGCATTGAATGAACGGATTGCCTTGGCTCTGACAGACCCCTCAGGAAAATGCAGATGGTTATCTTCTACATTGCCAAATCCGCCGAGCGTGTTGAGTGTTGATGACTCCCCTTTAAACTCTATCCACTCGTCTCCCCCATTCAGTATGTCTTTTAAACGGCGGTGCTGTACCGACCACTGGCCCACCATAAAATCGAAGTCGCCGGGTGCACCAGGTGCATTGCTTTCAAGCATAATAATCCCTTGTTTTATTGTCATAATCGAGCGTTACTCTAGCATTTGAACTGTATAAGTAAACAGTGCTTTTATGACAAAAACTCGACATTTTCAGACATGGCACGAGTCGGTTTTAGTCCGCTCGACAAGGTCAGTAAACGCCCCATAAGCCAAATAAACACTTCGCTTTGACCACTTAGCTCACATTCCCCCTCACACAGGCTCTGCAACAGCATCTGCACATCCATGCGCGTCAGCGCAGTAAGCGCATTGGTATCAAGGCAATGAATGCGGCACACAGGTAGCCCAGCCTTTAACGGCTCATTAGTCGTCACTGCATCTTGCGACAAAGTCAAAGTATACCTGCTGTCTGGCGTGCTCAATTCCAGCTGTAACTCAGGGACTTTACCGGACTGCGTTTCTCGCCACCTTTCCAGGTAAGCCGCAAAGGAGCACCACCAGTCATTCAGCCGCGTTGTTTCGAGCCACGGTTTTGGCGTTGCCATCACAGACCTGGCAAACACCGCTTCCACCTCCTGCACAGCTTCCTGTAACGCCCCCAGCGTGACATCCACATCTTGTTTTGTGTGTGCCGCAGAGCAGATAAACCTTAAGCGGCCTCGCCCCGTTTCAACAATCGGATAAGTCACCGCTGAAGCCTGAATGCCTTTTTCATACAGGCGCTGAACAATCGCATACAGTTTGTCTTTATCAGCAAAATGCGGTGTGACAATCGGGCCGTCTCCACTGCCTAACTCAAAGCCGGCGGCACTGAATTGAGCCCGCATATAACGGGCGGTTTCCCATAACTGCTCGCGCAACGAATCATCCTGGCTGATGCGCTGCAGTGCAGTGAGTGCCGCGGCAATGTCAGCCGGACTCACAGACGCCTGAAAAATATAGGCTCTGGCAGACGACTTGAGTAAATCAACATATTCAGCACGGGCAGCTACCACACCGCCCAGACTACCCAGTGACTTACTCAGTGTGGTCATGATGAAGTCAACCTCTTCGCTGACCCCCTGTGCCGCACAGATCCCTGCGCCATGCTGTCCATAAAAACCAAAAGAATGCGCTTCATCTACCAGTATCAAAGCCTGGTAACGCTTGGCGGTGCGCACAATCTCAGCCACAGGCGCTGCGCCTTCCCCCATGCTGTACACGCCCTCGATAATCACTAATACAGTGCGATAGGGAGAGGTTTCGCTCTCCAGAACACAAGCCAGATCATCGACATCATTATGCTTAAAGGTGCGCACTTTGGCACCGCACAAGCGTGCGCCATCGACAATCGAGGCATGACAAAGTTGATCAATCACCACCACATCGTTTTCGCCCAGTAAGCCCGCTACGGCACCAACATTGGCGGTATACCCGGTGGGAAATAAACAAGCAGCAGGTTTGCCTACCAGCGCAGCAAATTGCTGTTCAAATGCCAGATGCAGATCGGTTAAACCGGACGCTGCCGCCGAAGTGCCCATGCCGGTGCCAAACTCCGCAACGGCCTGACGTGCAGCATCGACTACCTCTGTATCCCGGTTCAGGCCAAGGTATAAATTCGTGGTCCAGATAATCGCCTCGCGTGCATCACTATGATGTGCATCTGCGACCGTGCCACGGGTGCCACTTCCTGAGCGCAGCACTTTGCTGTAGGGATTAGCTCGACGTTTGTTGACCAGTTGCGTGGCTGCCTGTACCACATTACTTTTATCGCTAGCCGACCAGGACGGCGCCTTGGCCACAGCAAACGTCGGATGGCTGGCGCGTAATTGAAATTGCAAGTCACCCAAAGTGTCACGCAATGGTTGCTGAATCTGCAATACCTCATGACCATTTAACGCCTTTAAGTGCTGAGCCAGGCGCTGAGGCGTATTAAATTGATAAATGGCCTGCACCGGGCAGCGCAACTCAAGCAGGTTACTCAGACGGTTGCTCAGCTCCAGCGAGGTTAATGAATCCAGACCCGCCTGCTCAAAAGTCTGCGACTGCACAGCATGAGCGCTGTGGCCCAGCAGAGTACTTAACTCGTCACAGATCACAGCAATCAGTGCCTGCTCCGAGTCTGCAACCCGACCGGAACGCCGCGACTCAGGCTCTGTCGAAATCTCAGGTAAACTGTTGCGATCTAACTTACCGTTAGGCAGGTACGGCAAAGCCGCCAGAAAACATACGCTGTGGGGCACCATGTGTTTTGGCAAATGCCGCGCCACGAAAGATAAAATCACATCTGGACTTAAAGTTTCTCCCTCCTGGCGCACAATACAAGCCTGTAACCTGGCCTGCACATGTCCCTGCTGCAACACATTCACAGCGGCGTCAGCGATGCCCGGCATGGTGTTCAGAACCGCTTCGATTTCCTCCAGCTCAATGCGAAAGCCGCGAATTTTGACCTGCTGATCGACACGGGAGATAAAGCGCAACTCTTTGCTATCCGTCCACTGACACACATCGCCGGTTTTGTATAAGCGCGGCTCTGCTATGCCACTATCCGGAGATGGCGTGATAAAACGCGTGGCTGTGCGCAAGTCATCAAACAGGTAACCCGCAGCCAGCTTGTCGCCAGCCAGATACAACTCACCCGCTTCACCTGTGGAAACAGGCTGCAACGCCTCATCAAGCACATAAGCACGGGTGTTTGCCACAGGCTGGCCAATGGTGATTTCTGCCATGTCCGGGTGTAGTTGGACGGCCGTCGAAAATACCGTGTCTTCTGTTGGCCCGTAAACATTGATAACACGCAGGGTCGGCTGCTGCGCATAGACTTGTTTTACCAATGCGGGTTTAAGTACTTCACCACCAAAAATTAAGCAGCGCAGTGTGTCAGGTAAGGTATAGCCACTGAGTAAGGCCCGCAGAGCTGAGGGCACACCGATGCAGGTTCGAACCCGGCCAGCCCCCGGTAAATCTGGCAGTGCCAAAATATTTTTCGCCAGGATCACGGTCCCCCCCAGCAATAAGGTGCCTATGATCTCCATCACTGAGGGGTCAAAGCACACTGAGGTAGCAGCCAAAACTCCGCTCAGCTCTTCTTCGTTTAATAGTGCCCCCATAGCCAGAGTCATGGCAAGCACGTTACTTTGCGTGACAGCCACACCTTTAGGCTCTCCGGTCGACCCTGAGGTATAAATCACATAAGCAAGAGCTTGCGGGTCCAGCTCAGGGGGTGAACAGGAAGGCAACTCATCGCCGATATCAGCCAACGAAATTTGTCCAGGTGTGCTTTGGCATAATTCAGCCGACGTGCTGCTATCCACGATGACTGTGGCCGCTGCGCTGTGCGTCAGCATATAGTCAATCCGGGCACGTGGATAACTCGGATCCAACGGCACATAAGCACACCCGGCTCTAAACACCCCGAGCATAGCCGCTACCAGCTCCCAGCTGCGTTCCATACACACACCGACTAATGCACCGGGTTCAATACCACAGCTCACCAACTTAGCCGCAATGACCCCGGCACGCCCCCACAATACCTGGTAGCTAATCTCCTTAGTCCCGTCAATCAGTGCGGTTTTTTCTGGGTAGCGCTGTACCTGGGCGGTCAATGTGGCAGCAACAG
This sequence comes from Pseudoalteromonas rubra, assembly GCF_000238295.3. Classification (NCBI taxonomy): domain Bacteria; kingdom Pseudomonadati; phylum Pseudomonadota; class Gammaproteobacteria; order Alteromonadales; family Pseudoalteromonadaceae; genus Pseudoalteromonas; species Pseudoalteromonas rubra. The sequence goes on along the minus strand of NZ_AHCD03000020.1, from coordinate 300,949 downwards.
AATGCGGGATGCTTGGTGTATCACTCACGCTCTGATCTTTTTCCCGATGTGTGTGGCGTTCAGATGAAACTGAAGGGCCAGTTAAATGGTCCATACCTCTTTCCTTTGTTGTTATTGTCAACCTTGTCACTCTTCAAATTGAAGCGCAGTGATTCACGCAGCTTAACGCCAGTATTAGTGTTTGATGTGACAACTGGTTTTTAATAATGCGATTTTTATACACATAAATTCAACACCAACATTAACATTTACTCACTCAGGTAAGCCAGTAACCCCCAGGCTGGGTGAGGACTTTTGTCTGCTTGTTTTTTACGTTCAACGGGGTATTGTGAAGAATTCATGAAAACGTATGGGAATGAGGATATGAGTATAGTTTTAACCACCCAATGCCGTGATGATGTGGGATTGATCGCCAAAGTAACCGGGCTGTGCTTTGAGCATAATCTGAATATCGTGCGCAACAATGAGTTTGTTGATAACGCCGGCGAACGCTTCTTTATGCGCACAGAGCTGACGGGAACGATCAGTGAAACATTTTTACCACAACTGCGCAGTGCACTACCAGACGGTGCTCAGGTACATTTACATGGTAATGAAAAAACCAAAGTGGTTCTGCTCGCGACCAAAGAAGCCCATTGCCTGGGCGGCATGCTACTGAAACAGTACGAAAATGCCTTTAATGTCGAAATCCAGGCAGTGATCGCTAACTATGATACGCTTAAGCCGCTGGTGGAAGGTTTTGGCGTGCCTTTTCATCTGGTGTCTCACCAGGGTCTCACGCGGGAGCAGCATGACGATGCCATGGCCAAAGTCATTGAGCGCTATCAGCCCGACTTTATCGGCCTGGCTAAATATATGCGGGTTCTCAGCCCAGAGTTTGTTGCCCGTTTTAGCAATCAAATCATTAATATTCACCACTCTTTTTTACCTGCGTTTATTGGCGCAAAAC